>JAKBGL010000039.1 GCA_021833085.1 Actinomycetes bacterium
TGTCAAGCTCGAAGAGACCCCATAAGGGGGTCTCAGCTGTTGATAGGTAAATACACTATAATGATAAGCGATGAACTTGCATAAGTGGGCACTGTCCTAAGGTTTCATCCACAAACGGATTATAGGTGGTATGAAGCCGAGAAGATGTCTACTGGTCTTCGCAGCTAACGGACTTTGCATAGATGATTCCGTCGGAAGCGGAGAGCTGTTCGGTTATCTCTTCAGGTATCTCTCGGTCCGTAGCAATGATCATGAGTGCGGTCCCTCCCGTGCTTGTTGGGCTGACACCCATCGAGGAGATCGATATTCCATTTTCACCTAGGACTGTACCTACGAGTCCTATTTTGCCGGGTCGATCGTCATTTTTGACCACGAGCATGTACTTAGCTGGTGGAACCTCAACTGTGTGACCGTCAACCTCGACTATCTTGGGAGTGTGTGACGGACCTATCGTCGTTCCCGACACGGAGTGTTCAGCTGACCTAATCGAGATAAGAGAAACGTAGTCTTTCGGAGTTGAAGAGGTAGTCTCGGAGATCTCTAGTCCACGCTCCGCCGCTAACTGTGGAGCATTTACGTAGGATACGGGTTCATTGGTTCCTGCCGCAAAGAGTCCCTTTATCGCAGAGAGAGTCAAGATGCGAGTATCCTCTGTTGCGATGTTTCCCTGGTACTCTAGTTGAATGCTCGAAGGGAGGGCGTCTGAAAGAGACCCAAGAAACCTTCCTAAGGCCTCTGCGATACCAAGGAAAGGCTTGATCACTGGAGAAGCTTCTGAGGCGTTTATATTCACCGCAAAGGGTACGAACTCGTTCGAGAAGGCGAGAATGAGTTGCTCTGCTATGGTGACGCCGGCCTTGTCCTGTGCTTCAGTGGTCGAAGCACCAAGGTGAGGAGTTACAACGACATTGGGGTGCCCTACTAAAGGTGACCCATGTGGTGGTTCTTCAGCGAATACATCAAGAGCGGCGCCCCCAACTTTGCCAGACGATATCGCCTCATAGAGTGCGTCTTCATCGACGATGCCACCACGGGACGCGTTGATGATTCGTATCCCGTCCTTAGCCTTTGCTAGTAGATCTTTGTTGATAAGACCAAGGGTCTCTTTTGACTTAGGAAGATGAATGGATATGAAGTCGGCAGAGGATACTAGGTCCTCCAGCGATTGGAGTCCTACTCCCATCTTCTCCGCTCTTTCTTGGGAGATATAGGGGTCGTAAGCGATGAGCGTCATGCCAAAAGCTAGGCATCTCTGAGCGACCAAGGCTCCGATTCGGCCGAGCCCGATGATTCCCATAGTCTTTCCATAGAGCTCGACACCTTCAAATTTAGACCTCTCCCACTTTCCTTGCACTAAAGAGTTGTGCGCCTGAGGAATGTTTCGCGCCTGGGCGAGTAGAAGAGCTATTGCATGTTCTGCCGCTGAAAGAATATTGGACTGCGGAGCATTTACTACCATGACTCCTCGCTGGGTGGCTACTTTCACATCGACGTTGTCGAGCCCAATTCCAGCGCGCCCTACTACTTTGAGTTTTGGGGCGTTTTCGAAAACCTCTTTAGTAATTTTTGTGGCGGAGCGGACTACGACCCCTTCGATGTCAGACATCAGTACAAGCAATCGCTCTGGAGTGGGATTTAAATCTACCACGACCTCGTGTCCACCTTGTCGGAGAAGCTCTACTCCACTCGGTGCGATCTCCTCGGCAATTAAAATTTTGGCCATTACCTACCCTTCCGTCAAGTTTTTGCAATAGAAACAGGTTCAATCTTCTAACTATAACCTAGCAAGTCATAATTCTAAAAATGGTTGCACTAGTGACGGCGTTTATTCTATGATCTGCAGAACGTTAGTTTCGTGGGGTCTCAGCCCACGACTTTTCTTTGTCGATTCTGGGTTCCCCTGGTAGGCCAAGAACTCTCTCTCCCAAAATATTCCGCATGATCTCGGAGGTTCCTCCCTCTATCGAGTTTGCACGAGATCGCAAAAACGCTTTAGGAAGGTCGTATCTTGTGCGAAGGCGCTCGCCTTGTTCCTCAGTGAAGTCGGGGCTATGCATCTCGTAACTCTCGTACAGGAGCCCGTCTAGCCCGAGGAGATCGATAGCAAAGGAGTAGATCTCTTTGTTAAGCTCGGCGTATAGTAACTTTGCTACTGAGCCCTCTGGTCCGGGGGTTCCGGCACTTCTTGTCTGTCCCGCTCTGATATTTAGCAGCCTTCCCGCTTCGGCTTTCGTCCATAACTTCATAAACTCGGCTTTTTGTTCCGGAGTTACGTGGTTAGAGTTCTTAATGATCTTTAATGCTTCTCCGATGGCACCAGAGTTTCGTGGAGCTATATTCCCACCGATAGAGAGCCTCTCGTTCATCAACGTAGTGATCGCTCCTGACCAACCACTTCCAACCTCGCCCAAGCGCTGGGAGTCTGGAACTCTGACCTCGTTGAAGAAGACCTCGTTGAACTCCGCGTCACCGGTGATTTGGCGAAGGGGACGTACTTCGACGCCAGGAGCGTGCATGTCAACGACGAAATAAGTCATCCCCTGATGTTTGGGAAGATCTGGGTCGGTGCGGGCTAACAACATACCCCACCTAGAAACATGTGCTAAAGTAGTCCAGACCTTCTGCCCATTTACGATCCAGAGGTCTCCGTCTCGTTCTGCTCTAGTTGCAAGGCTGGCAATGTCTGACCCGGCCCCCGGCTCGGAGAACAGCTGACACCAGATCTCCTCTGTTGTAAAACAAGGGCGTAAAAGCCTTTGAGCAAGCTCTCGGGATCCGTGGGTAAAGATGGTGGGAGCGGCCATGCCTACACCTATTGGATTTCGAAAGAAGTTGTTTGGTGCTCCGGCTTCCCTAAGTTCACGTTGGACAAGTTCTTGGTAAGAGGGAGGTAACCCAAGCCCCCCGAGTCCTTTCGGAAAGTGGACATATGCTAATCCAAGGTCAAACTGCCGCCCCCAGAACTCAACAGGGTTTGCCGTACTGGGAGGAAAGCTTTCTAATAGCTCTTTAACTTTCGCCTTGAGATCGGTTTCGATCGTAGTGTTAGCGCCTGTATTGGTCAACTTTTGCTCCTTGATTAAGCATGTAAGTACTTTAGCAAAGTGCGCTTCGCTATTTACGTCAAGGAAAGATCGGTGGAGTCGTTAAATTTAGAACCGGCACGCTAGAGGATAGATACTGTTTAGCGAAGTAGTACCGTGTACTACACTTCGAATAGGGCTGGATTTGAAAAACATAGTTTGGTGAGGCAAGAGTGTATCCGTGGAGTCGAGAACTTGAAGGTCGTTGGGAGAGTCATGAAATTGAGAGTGAAGCCCTAAGGGATAACCCTTTAGGAGATCCTTACAAGAGGCCCCTATACGTTTACTTACCTCCATCTTATGACACGTCTGTGGAGTCGTATCCGGTCATATACGTCCTTCAAGGGATGACTGGACAGGTAGATATGTGGTGGAACCGATCGGCTTTTAGACCCACTACTCCAGAGGCGATAGACAAGTTGTTTTCAGATCCAGATGTTCCAGATACGATCGTGGTGCTTCTTGATGCTTGGACGTCTTATGGGGGGAGTCAGTATCTAAACTCAAAGGGTACTGGCAGATACCTTGACTACGTTGTACAAGATGTGGTTGGTTATGTAGATGGGAACTTTCGTACCGTGCCAGATGCTGCTAAGCGAGCCGTGACCGGAAAGTCATCTGGTGGTTATGGAGCCATGGTGCTACCGATGCTTAGACCAGGGATCTTCGGTGCTCTCTCTACTCATGCGGGGGATGCAGCCTTTGAGTGGTGCTACCAGGGTGACCTCGCCCAAAGTGCGAGATCTTTGCTTGAGAACTACAACGGAAGTTTTGATGAGTTTTGGGCAGACTTTAGAGGACGTCCTGCCTTTACTAAACCGTGGGATCCGGTTCTTTTGAACGTTTATGCTATGGCGGCTTGCTACTCAACCGACGATGATGGTACAGTACGCATTCCTTTTGATGCTCGAAGTGGCCTTATAGACGATGATGTTTGGTCACGATGGCTGATGCTCGATCCAGTTCGTATGGCGAGATCTCACGTCGAGGAACTTAGGTCGCTCAAAGGCATCTGGATCGATGCAGGGCGTTCTGATGAATACTACCTAGACGTAGGTGCTCGGTGTTTTTCGGCCGTTCTTTCTTCCGTGGGGGTGACTCATCGCCTTGAGCTATTCAATGGACGCCACGGATCTATAGAGTACAGATATCCCATTGCTATAAAGTACCTGGCAGAGGTTCTACATACTTAACTAACATTAATTCCGAAGAGGAAAACCGATTTTGACGTGTTTCTACGTTTGTTTGCTGCCGTACTTTAGTGATTGCCTTTAGTTGTATCCAATTTAACTTCTACTTTCTCTGTAGTTGTAAGATGATGGTGTTAGGAGAAGTAGTTACGTTGTTTCCCAATTTGGGATTCTCCTCTAGGACTGAAAGAATGTTGATATGAGTAACTTTGCGCTAACCGCAGAACAGAAAGAGTTTAGGGCCGTAATAAGAAGATTTGCAGAAGAAAAAATCGCGCCACACGCCGTGGAGGTAGACCGAGCAGCTACATTTCCTTGGGACTCATTTAAAGCTTGTGTTGAGATGGAGCTACCCGCTTTAGGACTACCGGAAGCTTACGGTGGTTCAGGGGCAACGAGCGTCGATCAAGCGATTATGGTGGAAGAGTTGGCTCGAGTGTGTGCGTCAACTTCGCTTACAATGTTGATCTCCAAGCTTGGAATGATCCCAGTGCTAAATTGGGGCTCCGAAGCGCTAAAGCAAAAGTACATCCCTAATGTCGCCTCAGGATCAGCTCAGGCCTCGTACTGCCTATCGGAACCCGATGCTGGATCTGATGTCGCGTCGATGAAGACAAAAGCGGTAAGAGACGGCGATTCATACGTAATCACCGGAACCAAGTACTGGGTTACAAACGCCGGCATATCTGATACTTATACGGTCTTTGCTAAAACAGACCCAGATGCCGGTCATCGGGGTATATCAGCCTTTGTCGTCGAAGCAGACTGGGGCGTGCAGGTTATGAAGCTTGAGGAGAAGCTTGGGGTTAGGGGTTCTCCTACCGGGGAAGTACTCTTCGATGAGGTAAGGGTGCCTCTTGAAAATCGTATTGGCGAAGAAGGGCAAGGCTTTTACATCGCTATGGGAACTTTAGATCGTAGTCGTCCGATGATCGGAGCACAGGCGGTTGGAATTGCCCAAGGTGCGATCGACTACGCGGTCAGCTATGCGAGACAGCGTAAGCAGTTTGGCCGAGCAGTAACCGATAATCAGGGAATTCAGTTCATGATTGCGGACATGGAAACTAAAGTGGAGGCATCGAGAGGACTTGTATATCATGCATGTGCGTTAGTGGATGAAGACCCAGATAATGAACTGTCTAAATTTGGAGCCATGGCCAAGATGTTTGCTTCCGATAGTGCAATGGCTGTGACAGTGGACGCGGTACAACTCCTCGGAGGTTACGGCTTTACTAAGGACTTTCCACTAGAGCGCTTTATGCGCGACGCTAAGATTACCCAGATATATGAGGGTACCAATCAGGTCCAAAGAATCGTTGTAGCTCGCTCGGTACTAAATCGTTAGAGCGACTCTAACAGTGTATACGTAAGGTATTTATCGACAGGGGTGGCGATTGATCAGCAAAGTTGGTGTAGTTGGATGTGGACTCATGGGTTCAGGAATAGCCGAGGTCTGTGCGAGAAAAGGTCTGTCGGTAGTTGTGGTTGAAGCGGATGCTTTAGCGGTTGAAAACGGAATGAAGAGAGTGGAGAAGTCTCTAAACAGAGCTGTGAGCGCGAAGAAGATGACCGAGGATGAGTTCGAAATTGCAAGGTCAAAGATCCTTTATGAGACGGATATAGAAGCACTTAGTGATCGAGAACTTGTAGTTGAGGCTGTTGTAGAAAAAGAAGCGGCGAAAGAAGAGGTCTTTCGAGCTTTGGATAAGTTCGTTGCGGTCGATAATGCAATATTGGCATCGAATACCTCCTCGATTCCGATCATGAAACTTGCGATGTCTACATCTCGTCCAGAGTCTGTAGTAGGAATCCACTTTTTCAATCCCGTTCCCGTTCTTCCTCTTGTTGAAGTAGTGCGATCGTTGTTAACGTCTCCTGAGACCGAACAACGCTCAATGGCGTTCGTTGAAGATACCTTGGGGAAGCATGTGATTCGGTCGAAAGATAGAGCCGGCTTCATAGTAAATGCGCTGCTTATTCCCTACCTTCTATCTGCTATTAGAATGTACGAGTCTGGATTCGCTAGCGCTGACGATATCGATGCCGGAATGGTTGAAGGCTGTGCCCATCCCATGGGGCCTCTCGCTCTCGTGGACCTTATAGGCCTAGATACGACCCAGGCGGTTGCTCAGTCGTTATACGAGGAGTTTAAAGAGCCGCTATATGCGCCACCGCCTCTTCTCTCTAGAATGTGTGAGGCTGGCCTTTTGGGCCGAAAGACAAAACGAGGGTTTTACTCTTACGGCTAGTATGTGAGGTCTATCTAGCTGAGGTTGCTAATGCGTGCTTTGGCTCTATCCCTAATGAGATATCGTCATGCCGTAGTAGTATCTACCTATTGTGACACAAGAGACAAGACTGCGATTTGCTCCTTCTCCGACGGGATACTTCCACGTTGGAGGAGCTAGGACGGCGTTATACAACTGGCTAATCGCAAAACAACAAGGTGGAAGTTTCATACTTCGGATCGACGATACTGATGAGCAGAGAAATCGTCAGGAGTGGACTGATGGAATTATATCGGCCCTGGCGTGGCTTGAGATTGACTTCGACGAAGGACCATACTTTCAGTCTCGGCGAAAAGACAGATACTTTCAAAAAGCTCGGGAACTCTATGAAAAGGGCTTAGCCTACTACTGTAACTGCACAAGGGACGAGATCGATGAACGGGCAAAACTCCGAGGAGGTCCACCCGGATACGACGGATTTTGCCGTGATCGAGCTCTTACTCCAGAACCCGGATTCGCCCTTCGCTTTAAAGTTCCACCAGGTGAAACAGTGGTAAATGATGTTGTGAGAGGAACCGTTACGTTCGCTAACTCAACGATTGAAGACTTCGTATTACTAAAAGGAAACGGAGCGGCGTTATACGTGTTGGCAAACTTTGTGGATGATGTAGATCTTAACATATCTCACGTAATACGTGCGGAAGAACACCTTCCAACTACTCCTAAAGCTGTTCTTTTGTATGAGGCTCTTGGAGTTGACAGTCCAATTTTTGCTCATCTTCCGGTATTGGTCAATGAAAAAAGAGTCAAACTTTCAAAACGACGCGACCGCGTTGCGGTTGAAGACTTTCGTGATCAAGGTTTCCTTCCAGAGGCGATGGTGAACTATCTTGCCCTGTTGGGTTGGAGTCCCGGCGATGACGTCGAATTTCTAGATAGGGAAGAGATGATCGAGCTTTTTGATCTAACAAAGGTCTCAAAGTCTCCTGCGTTTTTCGACGTTGTGAAGATGAAGCACTTCAACAAGCACTATATAGCTTCGTTGACTTTAGATGACTTCGTCAACCGTTGTCTCAGATTCCTTGAGGCCAACTCATGGTGGAGTGGAGACGGGATACAGACGGCTAATTTTCGTGCGATAGCTCCCTACGTACAAGAACGGATTGCGCTTCTAAGTGAAGTAGTCGAGATGGTGGATTTCTTATTTGTTGATCCTGCTCAACTCAGCCTTGAGGCGTACATCTTAAGTGAAGCTGATCTTGAAGCGCTGTCCAGGTTCTTAGTCAAGGTTGAGGCCGAAGAAGACTTTACTCGAGACGTGCTCGAAGGACACTTTAGGTCTTTAGGAGAGGAGCTTGGTTTGGTTCTGCGGAAACTTCAAGCACCGATTCGCCTATCGTTAACGGGAAGAAAGGTGGGCCCACCGCTATTTGTAGCTATGGAGATTCTTGGAAAAGAACGCTCGTTGGATCGGATTAGAAACGCTATAGCAACAGGGCATTAGTGGCGTTCCGGCCGAAGACTAAAAAGCGTATTAAAAGCGCAGCACTCGTGTTTGTCGTAGTGTTGCTCAGTTTGACGTTCTGGTTTGCGTATAACCTCTTTTCCATCTGGCGTTACTCCTCTTCGAAGTGCTTGGACCCTTCGGGTGCGATTGTGGTTATGGGTGCAGCAGAGTATAACGGAGTTCCCTCGCAGGTGCTTAGTGCGCGGATAGATACTGCGGCCTCTCTGTATGGGAGAGGGGCGGCTCGCTAGGTTATCGCGCTGGGTGGATCAAGGAAAGGCGATGTGTACTCTGAGGGTGAAGTTGGGAAAGCCGAGCTGATGAGAGACTCGGTTCCTAAGGTAGCTGCGTTCTCCAGCAGTAGCGGTCAAGACACCTACCAGTCGCTGCTGGCCGTGACGCCGCTGCTTAGGAGACTTGATGTGAACAAAGTGATCATAGTCTCTGATGGCTTCCATCTATATAGGTCAGTCGCGATCGCGAGATCTCTTGGTTTGACTGCTTGCGGCTACTCTGACGTTGGCTCACCGATACAAGGGGACCTCAAGTTTGACTACATGCTGAGAGAGACGGTAGCAGTAACGGTTGCACAGGTAATTGGATATAAAGAAGAGAGTATTATCCGACATGGACAGGAATAACATAAGGTAGTCTAGATAGAACCTTCGGGGGTGGTGTAATTGGCAACACTACAGATTCTGGCTCTGTCATTGGGGGTTCGAGTCCTCCCCCCCGAGCTCTGAGTGAGCTTTAGTTGAGTTATCGATACCTCTAGAATATTTAGATATCGTCAGAAGAGAAATCTTTTTTACAACCGGAGTGCTCTTTCAAATGGCCGATTCTTCGTAAGTCTCCACTACTCTGTATATGCTTCGAAGGCCCCATCGTCTAGAGGCCCAGGACATCACCCTCTCAAGGTGGAGACACGGGTTCGAATCCCGTTGGGGCTGCCAAACATGTCGACTTAGTTTTCCCTGGCACCTTGCCCCAAAACAACTCCTTGTCGGGTGGTCATGGTCGACGGCTCTCACGACCACAACGATGCGAAGCACTCTGGGATGAGGGAATAGCGGTGTTAATAACAAGTCCCAAGATTCATTGAATAATGTAGGTGATATGTTGTTTTCAGTTCCATGATGAAGTATCCTGATGTTGTGAAATTATCGACGTATGCCA
>JAKBGL010000040.1 GCA_021833085.1 Actinomycetes bacterium
TGTTGGTCAAGGGCCAAGAGAACGGCCTTTATTAGGCATAGAAGGAGCCTGTTCATGAACATAGCGGTTTGTGTAAAACAAATCCCAGACCCGGCAGCTCCGGGACGGTTAGCGCCCGACTCTTTCCATTTGATTAGGGAAGGTAAGTTAGTTATGGACGACTCAGACTCCTATGGAGTTGAGATGGCTCTGCAGCTAGTCGATGCTGCTGGCGGTGGAGAGGTGACCCTAATATCCATGGCGCCAAACGGAGAGACATCTGGACTTCGGACTGCCTTGGCTATGGGAGCGTCTCGGGCAGTTTTAGTTAGTGATGTGCGACTTTCTGGGTCTGACGCTCTCTCAACGGCAAAGGTTTTAGCGGCTGCCATTAAGCGCAATCCTTTTGATCTCGTGATATCTGCCACGGAGTCGTCTGACGGATATACAGGTACCGTTCCTGTTCAGATAGCCGAGTTGCTTGGAGTTGCGGCTGTGTCGTTCGCTAAGAAGGTGACTATAACCGGTACACGAGCACTAATACAGAGGCAGAGCGAGTCTGGATATGATGAGATAGAGTCAGAGCTACCCCTAGTGATATCTGTAACTGCCGGAGTGGTTGAACCTAGATACCCATCTTTCAAAGGAATAATGGCGGCCAAGTCAAAACCCATCGAGTCCCTGTCTCTTGATGACCTAGGACTTGATGGGAACAACGTAGGAGGCAGCGGCGCCAGGGAGATGATCGTTGCTGTAAGGGAGACGGAAGCTCGTCAGGCCGGCCAGGTGGTAGAGGATGATGGTGAGGCTTTTGTGAAGATTGTTGAGTATCTTGAGCAACTCAAAGTCGTGTGAGTTCTAGGTAGAGGAGAGTTAGAGAACTAATGAACGGTAGTATTTGGGTCCTTGTTGAAGATCAAGATGGTGTGCCTTCAGGGACGAGTCTTGAGCTAATTTCGGCTGCACATAACTTCGTTGAAGAGGTATCAGGGATTGCGTTTTCCACCAACGCTACGGCTCTGTCTAAAGCACTTGAACCTTATGGTGTTGAACGACTGTACGCGGTAGCTGCTGATCGATCATCCCTTCCTGGAGTGGTGCTTTCCCACGCGTTAGCGCAGTTGCTGGCTCAAGGAGTGGAGCCCCCAAGGGCACTTTTGTGCGCACAGAGTTTCACCGGACGCGACACGTTGGCAAGACTCTCCGTGAAGCTAGACGTTCCGATACTTACGAACGTTGTGAACCTCATTGAAATAGATGACGACCTTAGAGCAGAGCATCTCATCTTTGGTGGTGAAAAGGTAGTAACTTCGCAGTTTACTCATCCGGGTCTGCGACTGTTTGGGATCCGCGCCAAGAGTTTTGTCCAGAACGAGACACACCCTAAGGAAGTTGTGATAGAAGACGTAAACGTTGAGGGAATTGGTCCTTCGAACTCTGCGAAGGTCATCTCTTCTCACTCGGAGGAGCGTTCTGGACCTAAACTTGATGAAGCAGCTGTAGTTGTTTCAGGGGGTCGAGGACTAGGTAATGTGGAGAACTACTCACTGGTTGAGGAGCTAGCGAAGCTGCTCAACGCTGCCCCAGGGGCATCAAGGGCAATTGTGGATGCCGGTTGGGTCCCGTACTCCTACCAGGTTGGTCAGACAGGTAAGACGGTAAAACCTAACCTTTATATAGCGATTGGAATTTCAGGAGCAACCCAGCACATGGTAGGTATGAAGGGGTCGAAAAATATTATTGCCATTAACAAGGATAAAGATGCACCGATATTTCAGATCGCTGACCTAGGTGTGGTCGGTGACGCTCATAAAGTATTGCCCAAGCTTATAGAGGCGCTTAAGCAACGACAGTAGAGTTTCGCTTTGACATAGGCTAGTGCATAGGAAACCTTTTAAGAGACTTTAAAGAGGTATAGCCTCCAAAGAAACTCAGTATCACCCAGAGGGAATGAGTACGGACTCCCTCTGGGTTAATTTTTGTGGGTGTGTAGGAGATTCAATTAAAAGTTACATGGATGTTAAAACACTTACTGCTTCCAATCGTAAGCTTAGATTGCGTGATACCTTCTACATAGATTCGAATTGGTCGGGTTTCGTTTTCTCCTTTTTGATTGGATAAGGCGTCGGAGGTTGCCTCGTTAAGTAGAAAGTCGGAGGGTCTGTGTATGAGATCTAGGTGGGTTCCTACGTTGACTAAGTCAGTGATGCCCCTTTTCGCAGCTATATTAGTTCTGGCGTCTTGTGGAACTGCACCTTCTTCAGGTAGCTCCTCGTCGGCTACGAAGGTCAAAGGAGGAGTGGCGTACTTTGCAGAGGCACCGGGTTCGCCTCCTAACTACATCTTTCCCTTTATAAACTCCTCTGTATTTACCAACGTTAATCTCTATAACTTTCAAATACTTATGTATCGCAACCTTTACTTCTTTGGTAACGGGGCGAAGGCTCAGATCAACTACAGTGAGTCTTTGGCGTACCCTCCGGTTTACTCCAACAATAACCAGACGGTGACTATTAAGTTAAAGGGTTGGAAGTGGTCAAATGGCGCGACGGTCAACGCTAGAGATCTGGTCTTTTGGATGAATCTTATGAAGGCTAACAAGACTGTTTGGGCTGACTATACGCCTGGGGACTTTCCTGACAACGTGGTGTCGTACGCTGCAACTGGACCTTTGACCTTTGTTCTTCATCTAAATAGGACCTACAGTTCATCGTGGTTTACATACAACGAACTCTCGCAGTTGGTCCCGATACCACTCTTTTGGGATAAGACGTCATTGACCGCTCCAACGCCTTCAACGACATCTACCTCGGCTCCAGATCTGACCACGGCTGGAGCTAAAGCAGTGTACAGTTTCTTAAATACTCAGTCTGAGAATCTATCGACCTATGGAACCAGTCCACTTTGGAAGGTGGTGGATGGTCCTTGGAGACTCCAGAGCTTTACAGCGGTAGGTAAAGCGGTCTTTGTCCCAAACACAACCTATAGCGGCCCTATCAAGCCGACGCTCTCGCAGTTTGTGGAGCTTCCATTCAACTCGGAGTCTTCGGAGTTCAATGTCTTGCAGAGTGGTTCGATAACGTATGGGTACCTTCCTGTTTCGGATCTTCCACAAAAGAGCCGTTTGAGTTCGCTGGGGTACACTTTTTCGCCCTGGTTGCTGTTCGGCTTCGATTACATGCCGTTGAACTTTAATAACCCCACTGATGGTCCGATCTTCAAGCAACTTTACTTTAGACAGGCGCTTCAACACCTTGTGGATCAGCAGGCTTGGATCTCAAGTTTTCTGCATGGTCTAGGGGTGCCCACGTACTCGCCAGTGCCTGTGGTTCCATCTAACACCTTTGCTGATAAGCAGTCAAAGACCAATCCTTACCCCTACTCGGTCCAGGCTGCGGCGACCTTGTTAAAGAGCCACGGATGGCAGCTATCTAGTACTGGACCGGCTACCTGTATCCGTCCTGGAACTCAAGCGAGCGACTGTGGCGTAGGAGTCTTGAAGAACCAACCGTTGACTATGTCTCTTCAGTATCTATCAGGAATCAACTCGGTCTCCCAGGAGATGCAGTCACTAAAGTCTGCAGCAGCCAAGGTTGGTATCGATATCTCGTTGTCGGTTGCACCGTTCAATACTGTGATTTCAAACGCTTCCGCATGTACCTCGACCTCTCCATCTTGTGGATGGCAGATCGCGAACTGGGGCGGTGGATGGAGCTACTCTCCTGACTACTACCCTTCAGGTGAGTCTTTGTTCTCCATAGGTGCTGGTGCAAACTTTGGAAGCTACGACTCTCCAACCACGAACAACTTGGTGCTTCAAACCCAAGTCGATGCGGGTAATCCACAACAAGCTCTCGATAGCTATCAAAACTACTTGGTGCAGCAACTTCCAGTTATCTACCAGCCCGAAGGTTACTACCAGCTCTCGGAGATAAAGTCCAATCTCAAGGGTGCAACTCCACAGAGCCCATATCAGTACCTTCTACCGGAAAACTGGTACTTCACCAAGTAACCTGTAGCTTGAGCAGTCATTTCTGATGGGCTACTGCTCTAAGTTACTTAAGCTGAGATTGCTTGTTGTGTCACCTTTGTTAGGCCGGTCCGAAAATGGATGGTGTTCAAAGAATAGAAGGGCGATGTTATGATTCTGGTGTCCAGCGCAAATGGATCGATAGGGATCGACGGAGTTTGGAGTGAGTTCCAAAATGGGCTTGATGCCCTGACTGCAGTGGAGCGCGCTACTTGGATCGTAGAGGACAATGTAGAGGATAACTCTGTAGGTACTGGTGGGCTTCCGAACCTAGACGGGGAGGTTGAACTTGACGCCTCGATCATGGAGGGCTCAAAGAGACGCGCTGGTGCAGTGGCTGGTCTTAAGGGCTTTAGACATCCAATCTCTGTGGCACGAGCGGTGATGGAGATCTCTCCTCATGTACTCTTAGTGGGAGATGGAGCTGCGCGCTTTGCAAAGGAAGTGGGGGCTGAACCTGGGGACCTGTTAACTGAAAAGGCCTCGCTGATATGGGAGAAGGGGTTGGAGTCGCTTCCAGAGGGTCTAGCTGGGGAGATACTAAAGAAGGCACAAGCGTTGACACAAGACCCTGAAAAGGCGGTGGGTACGGTGAACTTTTTAAGTATTGACTCTCAAGGAGCGATGGCATCTGCCGTCTCGACATCGGGTTGGGCGTGGAAATGGCCGGGAAGAGCAGGTGACTCTCCAGTTGTTGGAGCAGGTAACTACTGCGACGCTCGCTTTGGAGCGGCCGCTTGTACCGGATTTGGTGAGCTATCTATTAGAGCCTCGACAGCAAAGACTGTGGTGAACTATCTATCCCAAGGCGCAACTCCTGAAGAGGCAGGTGTGCAGGCACTATTAGACCTGAAACATCTTGACGAACCTCCTGAGAAACTAATAATGCACACAGTGATACTCTCGTCCGATGGAACGCACGGTGGAGTCTCTACCGATCCGAACGCAACTTATGCCTGGCGAGATGAGACCTGTAAAACCACGGTGCTTACCAAGCGTACTCACGTTGCGCTTTACTAGAGCCGGTTCGATCGTCGCTACTGAGAGGAGAGTAGGTGAAACTTTACATATCTTTTGATATGGAAGGGGTATCTGGCGTGGTTGATTGGGACCAAACTAGCGGAGTGGGAGTTGACTACGCCATTGGTGTCGACTTAACTCTCAACGAGGTTAACGCTGCGATCGACGGTGCAGTGGCGTGTGGTCAACGACTCGCACTGGAAGATGCGTAACTTGAACCCAATGCTGCTACACGGTAATGCGACGTATATCTCGGGATCTCATAAACCTATGTACATGATGCAAGGCTTGGATAGCAGCTTCGACATGGTGTTTTTTATTGGGTACCATGGTTCGATATCAGGTGAACCTTCTGTCTTGTCGCATACTTATAATTCTTCAGTGTTCAATCTCATAACCTTGAACGGAGTTGAAGTAGGAGAGAGCGGAATAAACTCATTAGTGGCTGATGCGTTTGATGTTCCCATCGGACTCATATCCGGGGACGAAGCTACGAAGCTCCAAGCAGAGAGACTTATTCCTGCCAGGACGGTCGAGGTCAAGGGTTCTATAACTAGATTCGCATCGCATAATCTTCATCCTAAGGTAGCCCACGAGATGATCTATGAAGCAGCGGCCGAGGTCATGGCGACCTCACGCAGTTGGCCTAGGGTCAACCTCGCTAGACCGTCCACGTTGGAGATGCACTTTGTGACTGCTGACCAAGCGGAGCTTGCAACATGGATAAAAGGGGTGGACCGAAAAGAGACACGTAGTGCCACGATAACACACAGTGATTCATTGGCCATCTATAAGGCGTTTGTAGGTGTATCGTATATAACAAGACAAGCAGGTGGTCGGTAAAAGAACTTCGCGCGTCTGTATTTGATAAGGTCTATAGTCATCGATTCGAGATTGTAAAAGGAGCAGATGAGTGTCTCTACCTTTATTTAGACCGCAAGATCGAGGCGGTTGCCTGCCGATAGCATACTTCCATGCCATGGCGCGTCTTGGTATCGAAGGAATCGTGATCGTCGAGCCAGACGACGTCTTTGTGAGCGTTGGCTACTTTGACGATACTGAAGCCGTGATAGATGTAGAGCGATGTGAGCGTCTAGGCATCCCCATATTGCGTAGAGAGATCGGTGGTGGACCGGTACTTTTGGGACCGGGTCAGGTGTTTTATAATATCGTGCTCAAGAGGGACGACTCAAGAGTCCCAAGAAGCGTGCTTCAGGCGTATGAGGAGTTCTCTAAACCTATCGTGGCGACATACAGTACGCTTGGAGTCGAGACCATCTTCAAACCAGTTAACGACTTGGTAGTCAACGAGTCTCGCAAAAAGATCTCGGGCCAGGGCGCCGCAGATATTGCAGATACATTTTGTTTCGTGGGAGCGATCTTGCGAGAGTTTGATGCTTCGCTGATGGCTCAGGTGATAAAAGTACCCGACGAGAAGTTCCGAGACAAGTTACAAAAGACACTTGAAGATAACGTTACCTCTATAGGTTCAGAGTTAGGATATGTGCCTGCAAATAAGTTGGTGGAAGATCGTCTAATAGATGAGTTGTCAAAGTACTTCGGAGAGTTAGAGCAGCGTCCACTTCCAAGTGAGGTAGAAGAACTAGCACGAGAGATAGTTGAAGAACTGCAAAGTGAGAACGCACTGTATGCTCCGAGGACTCGTCGTTACGATGTTTTACGTATTAGAGAAGGCGTATCCTTTAGAGCCGGCCTGCACAAGGCTGTTGGTGGACTGATTCGATCGCAGGTAGTCGTCGAAGACGAGAAGGTGAGAGAGGTCATCTTGACCGGTGACTTTACTTGTCTTCCAAAGGATCGACTCGCCGATCTTGAGTCTGCACTATATGGGGTTTCCTTTACCAAAGAGTCAGTGGCAGCAGCCGTTCAAGAGTTCATAGCCGAGGCGAAGATAGAGATTCCAGGAGTTAGCGCGAACGATCTTGCTCAAGCAATTGTAGGAGGGTGACAGCAAGAGTCTTAAGTGAAGTTTGATACTTCACTTAAGACCGCCCCTACTGGGTGGATCAAATTAATTCGGTTGTTGACGCAGTGTATAGGGTGTCATTCTTTAGCCGAAATTCCTTTGGTGAACGCTTTGGCTGTTCCCCACGGACACCGGAAAGCACAGTCTAACTTGCTTCTCGACTCTACAGATGAGAGGCTCTACTTGACTCCACGTCAGGTCATTCGATCTGGTTGGACTGCGATGTAAGGATCAGGTTCGATGAGAGGGGCTAATGGTTACGCTGCGTCGATGCCAACTACTTGGTTAATCGTTGATAGCAAAATTAGCGAATGTTGATATTGTTATAGCTGCCAAGCAATGTGTTATACAGAGTTAGTCTCACCGTAATCGGAAAGCCATTAAATCTCTTCTGGGGCAAGACGTGAGATCAGTCGGTGCATTCCAGAAGATGGATTGTTGTGTGGGAACTCCGTGTCATTTCCATTATGACGCTCATCGAGTTCTGCTGCACGCTGGGCTGCATTCATAATCGAGGACATGTACCTTACTGTGTCTAGTCCCTTGCCTTGTGAACCGTCCAAGATGTGCCGAAGTCTTTGGGCTTCAGCGTTGTTTAACCAACCAGTCTGATTCTGGAAATGGAGGACAAGCCAGAGTTCGAAGCAAGGATTGGAAATAGCGAGTTCTACTCTGTTTTTCCGGGCTTGCTCGACTGTATCTCTGAGTGCAGGATGGTTATTTGGCCATTCAACATCAAAAACACACCAGAATTCATCAATCTCACCATCGAGTTCGATCGACTTGTTGCGGACTTGGATCGCTATCGATACCAATGTAGTTGGGACCAACCCGCCTAGTCCGTTTTGTACTTGTAAATCAACCGCTGCACTATCGCGTACCCATAGTTGTCGCTTTAATGCTTCAAGATATTCCGGCTCGGTCCTTGTTCCTTCACAAAATAGGAGAATGGTTCTTCGAGGTTTGCGAACCCCCACTCGACACTTGAGAGAATAAGATCTGGACTTTCGATTAGATCTCGCCATTTGTCGAACAGAGGCCAATAGCCTGACGGAGGGTAAACTGGTCAAGTTCAGGAACTGCGCCAAATCTTCCTTTAGATATGCCTTTTCCAGGTTTAATGATCTCCTAACTTTGTTGCCACCATACTCTGGCAGGGCGGTCAATGTGGTAGCGCCGTTCTCACCTTTTTCAGTCAGCCATACTTCATCACGATTCAGGTGGTTTAGAAGACTAGTGTCATGGGTGGTGAAGATCAACTGTGTACCTTTGGGGTTAGTCTCGGGATCTTGAAATAATTCCAAAAGACGTGCTGATAGTTTGGGATGAAGACTACTGTCGATCTCGTCAAAGATAAGGATTTAGCCGCTACCTAAGGCGCTTAGCGTAGGCCCAATCAGTGAAAACCACATCTGGGTCCCAGCTGATTCCTCTTCCAGATCAAAAGCTAGTTCTTCACCAAGTACCCGGTGTATCAGTTTCAGTTGTTTGCGTGAGTAAACACGTGTTGGGCGAGTCACCTGAGACTCATCTAGTTCAAATTCGCTAATGCGTACATCATCGATACCAAGATCGGCAAATCGCAACAGTGCCAGTTCTGATTCTCGCGATGTCATCGGAGCATGCCCGAGTTCTTCGAATAGCGACAGCTGCATTGAATGTCCTTGCTCTTCAAAAATTCTTTCAGTTGCCTGAGCGCCCAATATGGCGTTTCGGAAACCTCTATGATTAGAAGTCAGTCGATAGGGAAATATCATGAAATTAGCGAGCGAATGGCCTCACCTCTGGATGGTTAAATCTCATAGCGGCCGAAAGTACCAGTGTTGTAGGTGTGAGTAGTTCTTTGACACCTGGCAATACTCCACGCCCTCGTCGAAATCGGACCTCCGTGCCCTCTCGCTCGTATAATGTTCGTCGCCGGCGCTCTGGGTAGTGATACAGTCCTTCGAACAAGACTTCTGAGTCGTTCACTTCGATCCGGTAAGTGTAACGTACGCAGTCAACTGTCATCTTGACCTCATAAGTAGATGCCGTACTGGGACCTCTACCGAACTTAAATGGTTCACGTGGGATAAACTCATCCCAAGTGCGTAGAGCATAACGACTGTAGCGGCTAATGTTGTCGGAGCAACGATTAAGGCAATCAGGGTGATGTTCAGATTGCG
>JAKBGL010000041.1 GCA_021833085.1 Actinomycetes bacterium
TACGTCTTTTGATTGGTATGAAAACTACGGGCAGCGCGGACTCGACTTTAAAGATAAGGTTGCAAAACTTCTAGGGGAGCGTGAAACATGAAAGATAAGCTTCGCTTTCTATCAGGAAAGGCCACCCCGGAGGAGATCTATAGAGCGATCTTTTGGATAGCCCTGGGATTGGTTGGTTTCGGCCTTGTAATGGTATTTTCTGCTACTTACTTTGTATCAGTGGCAAACTCCTCAGTCCCTTATTCTGCGATTATTCATCAAGCTATTTGGATCGTTCTAGGTCTTGCTCTGATGCTTCTCACGTCCAAGATATCTCCATCTTGGCTCTCAAAGGTGGCTCCAATCCTGCTTTTTTTAACGGTAGCCGCTCTTGGGGCCGTACTTGTTCCAGGTTTGGGCCAAAAAGTATATGGCTCAAGCAGGTGGTTAGGATTCGGCTCCCTTCAAGTTCAACCCTCAGAGGTAGCAAAACTTGTTTTAATCCTATTTGCATCATCGCTGTTGGCAAAACGCGATCCCAAGTTAGGGTTTAGGCAGCGAACATTACCAGTTCTTGTGATAGCGGGAGTAATGTCTGGGCTGATAGTCATTGAGCCGGATTTGGGAACTTCGGTCTTGGTGGCAGTAGTGGCGTTCGCGGTCTTGATAGGTAGTGGAACGCGCGCTCGAGAGCTGGTCTTTGTCATAACGGGCGGCTTAATCCTTGGCGTCGTGATGGCTATAGATAAGCCTTACCGGATGACAAGGATCTTGGCGTTCTTGCACCCTTGGGCACATAGAAGTACATCAAGTTATCAAGAGGTTCAGGCGCTAGCGGCGTTCGCAACGGCTCACTTGACGGGCGTAGGCGTGGGAGTTGGTCAAAGTAGTTACAACTATGTACCGAACGCACAAACCGACTTCATCTTTGCTGTGATTGGTCAGAACTTGGGCCTGGTAGGGGCTCTGGCGGTCTTGCTGGTCTTTGTGGCTCTTGTCTTGATGTTGTTTAGAGCTTCAAGGCTCGCGTCTAACCGTATGGACTCCATCTTTTGTTTCGGGGTGGCGTTTTGGGTCGGAGTACAGGTATTTTTCAACGTTGGCGCCGTCGAAGGCCTGCTCCCAGTGACTGGGGTGCCGCTTCCTCTTGTATCGGCGGGTGGCTCCTCCACAGTGATTTTACTCGTTGCTTTAGGGTTGGTAAGGGGCTCTTTATCTCGCACTATGAGGCTGAGTGGTGAGTCAAGCAAGGAGCAGCTTACTAATGTCATGTGAATCTTGTATGCCAAACTATGACCTTGGGACCGTCTATAGGTCTATATCTCTAGATCTGCGTGTTGACTACGTGGGTGTCGGTCGTTTAGAGATCTCGGATATTTGCGATGATTAGATCCCGGCGGCGTCGTCTGAGCCGCGGCTCAAAGAAGGTCATGCTCGTGGCTGGGGGTACTGCTGGACATATCATGGCGGCTTTGGCGGTTTCAGATGCTTTGATAGCTCGTGGAATGGCTTTGGACGATCTTTCGTTCCTGACTGCTAATCGTGATCTTGATATAGAGCTGCTTCCAGCAGCGATCTACGATGTGGTCAGATACCAAGGGAGGGGTCTGACAAGAGGTGGCACTTCGATTACTCGTGTGGAGGAGTTCATCTCAACTACGATTTCTTCTTCTTTAGCTATCTTGGGACCGATTAGACGCTGGCGTCCCGCTGTCGTAGTTACATTTGGCGGGTTCTACTCCTTAGTGGGTTCGCTTTGGGCAAAAACTTTGGGAGCTAAGGTGGTTGTGGTAGAGCAGAATGTGGTCTTAGGCCGGGCAAATGCTCTGGTCTCTTACCTTGCCGACCAGGTATTACTTGCTTTCGATGAGACGAAACTCCCGGGAAGGATTAAAGGATGTAGCGAGATAGTGGGAAACCCGGTACGACCAGATGTCGTTGAACTTGCTAACGCTTATAGTGGTCCGAGGATGAGCGCTAGAGAGCAGCTGGGCGTCTGTCGTAATGAGCTCATTTTGGTTATAACAAGTGGCTCCTTGGGTGCTCGAGTTCTAAATGCGTCAGTGGCGGGACTTTTAAAGATGGTAGATCTAGAACTAACCCGGCGGAATAAGGACGAAAAGGTGCGGATTGTCCACTTCCAAGGTGGGAAAAACCGCGTTGAAGTAGATGCTAACCTGACTTTAAACGGAATTGACTATGAAGCGAGAGATTTTGACCCAAGGCTTTATCTGTGGCTTGCTGCTGCTGATGTCGTAATCTCTAGAGCAGGAACGTCAACGTTGTTCGAGCTTTTCGCTTTGGGTGTGGCAGCGATATATGTTCCATTACCCAACGCACCCAAGAACCACCAGGAGTTAAACGCTATGTACGCTAAAAGGCGTGGAGCGGCGGAGGTCGTGTTTGAGGGAGATGGCTTTGAAGAACGTCTCGCTTTTTCACTCAATGGAATACTTTTTGACAGCCGTAAGAGAGAAGAAATGGCGAAGTCCGCTTCTACATGCGCATCTTTGGATGCAGCACAAAGAGTCGCTGACGTTGTGTTTAAGTGGGAGAGTTATTGAAGGGGAAAAGACCGAGGTGACCTGTGTTGTTAAACGACTCAGATAAGGTACATATAGTTGGTATCGGTGGCTCAGGTATGTCAGCCCTGGCAACGATCCTACTTCAGCGTAAGGTACATGTGAGTGGATCAGATCTTAGGGACTCAGTGGTGCTTGATCGTCTTAGAGCTGGAGGTGCTACCGTCTACATAGGGCATCGTTCAGACCAGGTGGGCGATGCTACGATCGTCGCCTACTCGAGCGCTATCGCAAAGACGAATCCGGAGATACTTTTCGCAAAAGATCATGGACTAAAGGTATTTAGTCGTGCTGAATTGCTTAAAGCGGTTGTGTCGCATCAAAACGCGATCCTCATCGGTGGGACTCATGGAAAGACCACCACTACCTCTATGGTATCTTTGATTTTGCTTAACGCCGAGATAGATCCAAGCTACTTGGTGGGTGGTGAGTTAAATGAGGTTGGTGCATCAGGTCGAAGTGGTGATGGAGAGTACTTCGTAGTGGAGGCTGACGAGAGCGACGGAACCTTTCTAACGCTGCGGCCGCATCTCTCGGTACTTACAAACGTTGAGGTGGATCACCTCGAACACTTTGGCTCGGTAGAAAAGATGCAAGATGACTTCAGGTCTTTTGTGGCTGCCTCAGAACTTCCCGCTGTGGTCTGTGTCGATGATGAGGGTGCACGATCAATATCTCATGGTATCCCACGGTTGACCTACGGGAGTAGGGACGACGCTGACCTACGTATACGAAATCTTGCGCTTGCGCCTCATATAACGACCTTTGAGCTATTTCTAAGGGGCAAGAGGTTAGGGCAGATCGATCTTCCGGTACCTGGTGTACACAACGCTTTGAATGCGACGGCAGCTATTGCGGTAAGTGTGGAGCTTGATATTGACTTTGATATAGCTGCACAGTCGCTCTCTCACTATCTTGGCGTGGCTCGACGCTTTCAGTTAAAGCGACACACCGACGGTGTCCGCTTTGTAGATGACTATGCGCATCTATCTACTGAGATTCGAGCGACCTTACAGTCGGCTCGACAGGTATCCCCCAACCGAGTAGTAGCTGTATTCCAACCGCATCGTTACTCGCGGACGAAGTTGTTGGGTACTGAACTCGGTGAAGCACTCGGAGCTGCGGACATAGTAGTCGTAACGGGAATATATGGAGCTGGCGAGGATCCGATCCCCGGAGTCTCCGCTGAGAGTGTTTTTGAAGGTGCTCGAGCGGTTCTTGGCGATAGAGCTGTCTTTGAACCTCGGCGGTCAGAGTTGGCGAAGACGGTGAAGAAAATGCTGAGACCAGGTGATCTCTGTCTTTCTTTAGGCGCAGGTGATATTTCTCTTTTGGAAAGTGAGATAGCCCTAGTGGAGGATAGCTAGTGAGCTTGAATTCTTCGATGCACTTTTTGAAGCTTGTTTATTGGTGTTTTGGATCGTGAGAGACGATGGCTGAGTGGACTGAGAAGCTGAAAGTTTCCATGGGGGATAGATTCCACGAGAACGCGCCTTTGGGTTCCAATACCACGTATAGGGTTGGAGGATCTGCTAGAGGATTAGTCAAGGTTGCTAACGTAGATGAGCTACTTATAGTCAAAAAGATTCTCGATGATACTGATGGGAAAGTTGCCGTGTTGGTTCTTGGAAATGGTTCCAATATGTTGGTTTCCGACCGTGGATTCGACGGATTGGTAATAAAACTAAACGGTAGTTTCGAGCAGCTTGCGATACTCTCCGATGGGTGGGTTCAGTTGGGTGCCGCTTCTTTACTTCCTGTGGCTGCAAGGAAGCTAGTCCGAGCCGGCCTTTCTGGGTTTGAGTGGGCGGTTGGGGTGCCAGGTAGCTTCGGCGGTGCTGTTCGCATGAACGCGGGAGGACATGGTTCAGAGATAGCTAACACGCTTTTTAACGTTACAGTTCTTGATCTGTGGGGCAACAGCACACCTAAGACGGTTTCAGCAGAGGAGCTTGATCTACGTTACAGGCACTCATCGATATCTGATCATGAGATTGTCTTAGAGGGAAAGATGCGACTTGTCTGCGTCCCGGACGTAGATTTACTAAAGGGCAGAATCTCTGATATTGTCAAGTGGAGACGAGAACACCAACCTGGTGGGCAGAACGCAGGGTCTGTTTTTGTCAACCCTAAGAACGGCAAAAGGGCTGCCGAGTTAATCCAAGAGCTAGGTCTGAAAGGACTTCGGATTGGGAGCGCTCAGGTCTCTATGAAACATGCCAACTTCATCCAATGTGACGAGGGTGGACGTGCGGACGACGTATATCGACTAATGGTGGACGTAAAAAAGCGAGTAAGGGAGTCCTTCGGGGTGGAACTGCGAAGTGAGATACGTCTAATCGGCTTTGGGGAGGATTCTTTATGATGCATGGAAAGATTCGCGACCGACGGGCACAGGTGATCCGGAGAAGAAAGAGATATCGTCTCTACGTCTTAGTTGGCTTAGTTGGAATAACCCTGCTTGGGTCGTTAGGTTACGGGATCAGCAGAACCTCGATCTTTAGCGTCCGGAAATTGAAGATTCTCGGAGCTACTCCTAAGATGCAAGCGAGTATTGACACTGAACTCTCAAGTTTTGTAGGTAAAAACCTTTTTAGCCTCGAGTCCAACGTTGTAGTTTCAAAACTTGAACGATCACCACTCATCTCTTATGCCTCAGTGCAAAAAACGCTCCCATCCGAACTGGTAGTGAAGGTGGGTGTGCGAACCGCAGTAGCATTGGTCAGAACGACGCCGTCTAGTTTTGTTGGGATAAGCCGTAGTGGTGTCGTGTTTGAGCAGTTGCCCGCCAACTCCGTACCATCACTTCCCGAGGTGTGCGTTGTGGGTACGAAAGGCTTCGGGAACTGTTCAACCTTCATCGACTCGCTATCGGTCGGTGGCCGGCTACCTAGTTTTGTCCTAGGAGCCCTAGCGGTAGCACAGGATATGACACCGCAGGAGTTGACCTCCTATAGATACGTCGGGGTTTCAAATAATGGTGATCTCTATCTCTCTGATGGCGGAGGGTTTGTATGTAAATTAGGAGACAGCTCGTTGGCGAAATCGAAGTTAAAGCTTTGTGACGCGATGAAAGAGGCGTTCGGTTCGAGCGGAGGACCGTCGTACGTTGACGTCTCAGCACCTGCAAATCCGACGGTCGAACCGACGAGCTGGCTTGGCTAAAGCTCAACTTTAGGGTTATATGCAGCACGATCGTTCTTTAGAAAGTATTTCAAATGTGAAGCCCGAACCATAAAGTTAGGGGTAAGATCTTTGGATAACTTTACTTCTCACGGAGAGTTCCTAAATGGACTCGAAGAGACACAATTATTTGGTACTTAGGCAAGAAGGCGGACTCACATGGCAAGCGATGCTCAAAACTACATTGCCGTAATTAAAGTTGTTGGTGTCGGCGGTGGGGGTGGAAACGCCGTTAATCGCATGATAGAAGCGGGACTAAAAGGCGTTGAATTCATCGCCGTAAACACTGATGCGCAAGCCTTGCTTATGAGTGACGCGGACGTTACATTAGATATCGGGCGCCAGCTGACGAGAGGCCTTGGTGCGGGCTCGAATCCTAGTGTTGGTGCAGCCGCAGCCGAAGAACATAGAGAAGAGATTGAGGAGGCTCTAAAAGGTGCCGACATGGTCTTTATCACGGCTGGAGAGGGTGGCGGAACAGGTACCGGAGGCGCCCCTGTCGTAGCTCAGATAGCTAAAAGTCTTGGAGCTCTTACGATAGGTGTGGTCACACGACCCTTTGGATTCGAAGGCAGAGTTCGCGCCCGGCAGGCAACCGAGGGGATCGAGAATCTCAAACAACATGTTGACACGCTTATCGTGGTACCTAACGATCGCCTTATGGATATAGCTAACGAGAAGACGACAATGGTCAGTGCCTTTAAGTTGGCTGATGATATCTTGATGCAGGGCGTCCAAGGAATAACTGATGTTATTACTACTCCGGGGATAATCAATACAGACTTTGCTGATGTTAAGACAATTATGGAGTCTGCAGGAACTGCGATTATGGGCATCGGTATGGCTACTGGAGAAAATAAGGCCTTAACTGCAGCTCGAAACGCTATAACGTCTCCACTGTTGGAGTCTTCGATCGAGGGTGCTAAGGGGATATTGATAAATATCGCCGGAGGACCTGATCTCACGCTCTATGAACTCAACGACGCTGCCAAGATTATTCATGACGCTTCCGATAGTGACGCTAATATCATCCTTGGATCAGTGATCGATGACTACCTCGCAGACTCAGTGCGTGTCACCGTGATAGCTGCAGGATTTGATGGAGCGACCGAGATCGACCTTTCGACCATACCAAGGCAGAAAAAGTCTGAACCTATCTCTTATATAAATCTGAGTGAGGAACCAAAGAAAGTGCACACAAACTCGGCATCGACTTCTTTCGACGACGATGACGACGATGTTCCACCATTTTTGAGGTGATGTGTAGTGGACCTCGCAAACTTCAGCGACGGTCGGGGGATCTGTTTTTACAGTGATCGCATAGATGGAGATGCAGGCTCTGGTTATGTTGGTCATGAACTTTCACTAGGCTCCTCGTTGTACGTGAGTATTAGAGATCTGATTGGACTTCGTAGTGGGTTTAAAGTACTTAAGGCCTCGCAATGTCACTCTAATATCGTCGTTGAGGCGTCTACGTCCTGGTGCGATTCTCCTAGAGCTGACGGTATCGTAAGTACCGTGTCGGCTCTTATCCCGACTGTGATGGTCGCTGACTGTGTACCGATTGGTCTGTACTCAAAACATGGGGGCATCGCCGCTGCGGTTCATGCGGGCTGGAGAGGCCTAACGGCAGGTGTAGTCGAAAATGCAGTAGACCTAATCAAGAGAGTTTCTGGTGCTAGTGATATCGAAGCCGTGGTAGGACCTCACATCTGCCCTAACTGTTACGAATTCATAGGACCTGAGTCCGAAGAGATCGTCAAAACCTTCGGCGAGGACTGTTTTGTTGGAGCGAGTTGTAACTATTTAGATTTATCTGTGTGTGTAGAAAAGATATTCGATACTAAAGGAGTTACGAAGATCTTTGAGGAAAAAGATTGTACACTTTGTAGTGGACGTTTTTTCTCTTATAGGGGTGGAGACACCACTCAGAGAATTGTTTTAGGGGTCGGAGTTGTCGGAGAGTAATAATTATTCGAAACTCCCGAGTGAAAAGGAGCTAGGTGATAGATTGACTGAGGTAAAGGAGCGTATCTCAGAGATTACGCCACTTGATTCAGTCAAGATAATTTGCGTGACAAAGGGGTTTCCAGTCGGGACAGTTGAGTCAATGGGCGACCTTGGAGTATGTGACTTTGGAGAGAACTATCAGCAGGAACTCAGTTCGAAAGCTACCGTCGTGAAAGATGTCAACTGGCATTTTATTGGAGCGGTTCAACGTTCTAAGTTGAAGAAGATAGCCGAGATCTCTTGTGCGATCCACTCAGTGTCTCGTATATCAGAGATAGCGGAGTTGGCAAGATTGAGCTACCGAGGTGAAGTATTCCTTCAGGTACGTTCCGATGATGAAGTTGGCAGAAACGGATTTCAGCTCAAGGATTTAAAAGAGGGTGTGGATCTAAGCAGGAGCGTCGATCTTAATATTGTGGGATTAATGGGGGTTGCGTCGATTACTAGTGGGTATCGGGCACCAGAGTTCTTTAGACTGATGAGAGATCTTTGTGACAGATACGGTCTCAAGCGATGCTCCATGGGCATGAGTGACGACTTTGAGTTGGCACTCATGAACGGTGCTACTGACCTTAGGCTGGGCAGGGTTCTTTTGGGTCCAAGACCTACTAATAGCCCCGGGGCATCTAGGAATTGATAAGCAACTAAGTGAGTAGATAGGGGAGTTGGATGGCGTCCGTTGTTCATAAGGCAATGGTTTGGCTGGGTATCACCGATGACGATGAGGAGTTGGAGATGCCCATAACGAGGTCTCAACAGTATCGGGAACCCAGATCAGAGTTCGACCTAACGCAAGAATCGAGGTCTAGAGAAAGGGAAGACGCCTTAGCCTACGTGGGCAGTACTCGGGCTGCGGAAGAACGGCACTCACAGCCGCGAGTTCAGGTCTTCACTCAAGATCCACCTCCAGTACGGGAGAGCTATACGTACCCCGAACCTCGGACAATATCCCATAAAGAGAGTTCTTCTGGGCGAAAAGTTGCAGAGCTGGACGAGCCTACTCAAGTAATTGACCGCCAATCTCCAGTTGTCAGACCGCTAAAGAGCGAAGGACCCAAGGTTCATCTAGCTGTACCTTCAAAATTTGCTGACGTCCAAGAGATCGCTGATCACATGAAAGGTGGACGTCCGGTCATAGTAAATATTGAGGGACTTGACACGGGGATTTCTCGGAGAGTTATAGATTTTTGCTCAGGTCTAACTTACGCGCTAGGAGGTAAGATTAAAAAGGTAGCTGAGCAAGTCTACTTGATAACTCCAGCTAAGGTTGAAGTTACTGAGGAAGACATGGAGCGTATAACAGAACGAGCAGTACTTCGAGGTAACTAAAATGGTTGGGATACAGTCCCTAATTCGTTCCTTATTG
>JAKBGL010000042.1 GCA_021833085.1 Actinomycetes bacterium
CTGGTGAACTTGGCGCTGATGTGGCAGTAGCCGAGGGACAGCCATTTGGAGTTCCTTTATCGTTTGGCGGACCGTACCTAGGTCTGTTCTCTACTAGGAAAGAGTTCATCCGCCTCATACCTGGTCGCCTGGTGGGAGAGACGAAAGATATCGAAGGAAAGACTGCTTATGTAACGACACTTCGAACCAGAGAACAAGATATTCGTCGCGAAAAGGCAACCTCTAACGTTTGTACGAATCAAACTCTCATGGCGGTCTGGGCAACGATATATCTCTCATGGTTAGGGAAAGCAGGGTATGTGGAGACCGCAAAACGATGCCACGACAATACTCGATATCTCATCGACAAAGTAACGCAAATCAAAGGGGTAGACCTTTGCAATCAAAGCTACGTAAGAGAAGCGAGCATAAGTCTACCAGTTGACGTCGAAACAGTAATCGAAAAGATGGCTGAACAGGGATACCTCGCCGGGGTAAAGGGGAGCGTCTCGACGGACTCCGCAACAATGGAGTGTCTAATAGTCACGGCAACTGAGAAGCGAACTCTAAAAGAGATAGATGGGTTTGTAGAGATATTAGAAGAGGTAGTGCGAAGTGGAAAGTAAGATCTTTGGTGGAGGAGTGGCGAGCTCCTCTCCTCTTATGGGGAATAGCCCCGAACCTACCATTTTCGAACTTTCAGCTCCAGGGCGAACTTCGTACTCTCTCCGAGCTACTAACGTACCTAAACGAGATCTGTCAGATGTAGTTCCAAAAGAGTTTTTGCGTGAGATCCCGGTGGATCTGCCCGAGGTATCCGAACGTGACCTAGTCGCCCACTTTACTCGACTTTCGTCCAGGCAATATGCAGTAGATCTTGGGGCTTATCCACTTGGTTCGTGTACCATGAAATACAATCCTAAGTTTGCTGACGCGGTAGCAAACATGACAGGTATCTCAGATGTACACCCTCTGACTCCGGCCAGTCACGCTCAGGGGTGGCTTGAACTTATGGTAACGCTTGAGAAGTATATCTGCGAGATCACAGGAATGAGTGAAGCTACTTTACAACCCGCAGCGGGTGCCGCAGGAGAATTAACAGGCCTACTTATAATGGGAGCCTACCATCGGGCTCGCGGTGGGAAAAGATCAAAGATCATCATTCCCGATTCGGCCCACGGAACAAACCCTGCATCAGTTACGCTTGCTGGATATGAAGCAGTTACGGTTCCATCCAACGAACGGGGCCTCGTAGATCTTGAGCACCTTCGAAAGGTTCTAGATGAAGAGGTTGCCGGCATGATGCTCACCAACCCCAACACGTTAGGACTCTTTGAGCAAGAGATCTACGAAATTGCTCAGGCGGTTCATGATGTAGGCGGACTGATGTACTACGACGGAGCAAACCTAAATGCGATCATCGGGGTATCGCGTCCTGGGGACATGGGTTTCGATATCGTACATTCGAATCTACACAAAACCTTTGCAACGCCCCACGGAGGAGGCGGGCCTGGGGCGGGACCTGTAGCGGTGACCGCCGTACTTGCTCCTTTCCTTCCTGGTCCTAAGGCGACCCTTATAGAGGGTGAAGGGGGAGCCGCCACCTACGGTTGGACCACGCCGAAACATACTATTGGTAAGGTGCACGGCTTTTTTGGGAACGCGGTCGTTCTTGGACGAGCCCTCGCCTAGATGCTCTACAACGGGTCAGATGGGCTAAAGGAGGTATCCCAATACGCGGTTCTGAACGCGAATTGGCTCCGTCACAAGATCTCGGAGCAGTACGATATACCGTACTCCCAGTGGTGCATGCATGAGTTTGTAGCCTCAGCACAAAGACTTCGACGACAAGGCGGTATTAAGGCTTTAGACATCGCAAAAGCGGTACTGGACGAAGGTTTCCACTCTCCAACTGTATATTTTCCGCTGGTTGTAGAAGAGGCACTGATGATAGAGCCTACCGAAACCGAGTCATTTCAAACGCTCTCTATACTGGCTGAAACGCTGAACAAACTGGCAAAACTTGCGGAAACCTCAGAGGGCCAAGAAGCATTACATCAAGCACCGGTCAACACACCGACTCGGAGGCTAGATGAGGCGCTAGCTGCGAGAAAGCCACGTCTGAGTTTCGATCAACCGCCTAATCATTAAAGGATGGAGAACCTCAAGGCCATCTAAGGTTCTGCAATGCGGTGCAAGTAACGTATGCCTAGCTCACCGGCGTCAAGTGACTATCTGTTAGATCAGATCGGAACTTCGATCTTGTTTGGGCCCTTGTTATAAGCGCAATCCCTCGAGAGATCTCGTTTGATTTTCCGGCGAACTCAGCTATCAGATCCTTTTGGACATCGTATGTCCATCTTTACAAACCACATAGAAGGCTCCGCTACATTTTTTCTAACATTGTAAGCGCCAATGGTTTCTAAGAATCAGGGACTCATCTCACAGCTCGCCAAAGCTCCCGTACTCTCAAGTCGGGGCCTTGCCTGTATAGTCGCCTTCTCACTCACTTCCGGGAACTCATAGTACGGGTAGTGTAATTGAAAAGTTTCAGAGTTAGATGAAGTTCACTTTATAGGAGTCCGCATGCCAAGCTAAAGGACATCTTAGGAGTTGTTGGTCCTTTTCGTCCGAGCCGGATAGTCGGTCGAAATTATGGCTTTAGTAGAAGTTAACTAAGACTCGCCGTATAAAGTTGCGTTCTCCTCACTGGTTGAGTTCTTACGTATGCGCTGTACCAAATATAGAGCAACAGTCAAAATAACCACAATCAGAGCGTCAACGCCTAGTTCAATAAGTGAGTGATCGAAGACGGTCTGCGACAGACGTCTCGTCGTCGAAAGCTGTGCTCCAAGAACTAGTATGCGTCGCACTGAAGAGATTATGCCGATAATAAGAAAAGGCCTGAGTTGGAATCCTCCTTCAGAGAGGTGTGTAATAACCGTACCTAGGAGTTCCATAAGAATAATTACAAAGAGAACGTCATTGAGGACCGAAGTAAGTCCTAAGATCACATCACCGTTGAAAATAACCTTCATAAGTGATGACGTTGAACTCACCAAGGATACGATCGACATCACTATCAGAGTTACGGCGATAACGAGATAGATAACTTTTTCACTAAACTCAAGGATCTCGGAAGACCCTGGTAGACCGGCTATCTTAGACATCTGACCCCCTTCCTCGAACATAGTACTCTGTGAGTCTTTACACCGCGCCACGAACCAAAGAAATCGATATAGGAACGGACGGGCGATTTCCACCTGTTTCTCAAAGGGAAGAGGCTCTCCTGGCAACATTTCGGAACATGAGATCTGGCACGGAGTTTCGCTATCATAAGGCTTGCACCTCGAGGTTAGCACCTTGACCGTATCGGGGTCATTAGGGACAGACGGCTGTTGACAGGATGACTCATCATCGGGAGAAAGACTATAAGACCAGTAGCGATACTGGCAATACTTGGCAAGGTGAGAATGACTTTTGGACCCGTGAGAATCAAATCCAAGGCCAGAGCCTTGCGAAACGTAAATCTAGATGAACGGGCTACCTATAACTTTGGTATGACGGTCTAGCTATCACTTAGATGTAACGGCAACTCAAAGTAACGCGACACGAGTGATGCACCTATAAACTCAAAGGCTCTCATACACAGCCAATGGGGTGACAAGGCTGCAAGCTGGCTTTAGGAAGGTATAACACAGCAGGAAAACATGTCCGGGAAACAGATCAAAACCTCGAAGTTAACCGGTGGCATAGCACTCTCCGTTATTTGCGCAATATGGGGCTCGACGTTCGTCCTAAACAAGTCTGCTCTCGCCCATGTTGGAGTGTTCGCATTCCTAGGTCTAAGATTTACGCTCGCCATGCTGATTTTGTTAGTAGGAGTAGCTAGGTTTCGAAGGAAGCATTTCATGGTAGCCCTAAAAACTAAAAAGGTCTACGCAGTAGGGTTCTTACTATTTCTCGGATATTGCTTTCAAACGCTTGGGCTCCGATTAATCTCACCTTCAAGTTCGGGGTTTATCACTGGTCTTTCTGTTGCGGTAGTTCCCATAGCGGCGGTACTTATAGGCTTACGCATCAAGTTGCTCCATATCTTTGCAGTAGTCCTAGGAGTTGTCGGCCTATATTTCTTGTCGTCTCCGCTGTCAACCTCTAACCTTGTAGGAGAATTACTAACATTGACCTCTGCCATCGCGTTCGCTCTGCAGATCGTCTTCACAGAGACGTTTGATCCAACTTTAGATCCAGTAAGCGCGGTTGCCATAGAGGTAGCAGTGGTCGCAGTCTTATCAAGCATTATCTCGCTGTCACCTTACGACACAAAGTCACCTGCGACTTCGTATGCTATCGCCAACCTTATGAACCCAACGGTACTGACTGCTGTGGTCGTTGGTGGCGCCTTAGCTACAGCACTAGCACTAGTCACTCAGACATATTTTCAAAGACATATGTCATCGACCGAAGTGGCAATCATCTACAACTTAGAACCACTATTTGCCGCACTCTTCGCTGTTGTGGTTGATCGACTTCCTATCGACACTGGCGAAGTGATTGGAGGACTACTTGTGCTTTCTGCTATGACTTTATCTGCACTGGCATAACTTCACTCTCCGATAGATGATTCTCTAAAACTTCTCATCGAATTTGAGAATTTCTATTGAAACGATGATTTGACACGGTAGTTTGAACGTGTTATGCGAAAGACAAAGATAGTCTGCACAATCGGTCCTAGTTCATTTGCACCTGAAACCATCGAAGAGATGATACGACTTGGTATGGACGTTGCTAGAGTTAACTTCTCCCATGGAAGCCGAGCCGAGTACAGGACGATATGCGCGAACGTCCGAAAAGCTTCTAGAAGGCTTGACAAGGTGGTCGGTCTTTTGGCGGACATCCCAGGTCCAAAGCTTAGAATCACCGATCTTTCAACTCAAGTACTAGAACTATCCGAAGACGAACTCATCGGGGTCGTTGAGGGAGAAAGCCTCTCACATGCAACCTCGATAAGCCACGTGGATGCGATGATATCGACCACATCCCTAGGAGTAGTACCACAGCTTAAGGTGGGAAATCGGATTAGCTTTGCAGACGGAGTAGTTCAAGCTGAGGTCGTAGAGGTAATACCAGGAGGAGCCGTAGCAGCACGTGTGACGATTGCTGGTACTCTTACACCTCGCAAAGGAGTAAACTTTCCAGACTCTCAGGTAAAGATTCCAGCTCTAACGCCGAAAGACAGAGAACTCATCGCCTTTGCATGCGAGGAACGCTTTGACTTTATCGCGATCTCCTTTGTTGGTAGCGCATTCGACATGATCGAAGCTCGTGAAACCGTCAACCAATACACCGGCAACCATAAGCCTAGATTAGTTGCCAAGATCGAGAGGCCATCAGCGCTTAAAGAGATCAGAGAGATTGTAATGGAGTCCGACGCCGTCATGGTAGCGAGGGGCGACCTCGGGGTAGAGATAGCCCCAGAAGACGTCCCTATTGAACAAAAACGTATTATCCACCTCTGCAATGAGATAGGTAAGCCGGTTATAACCGCGACGCAGATGCTGGAATCGATGGTACATGCACCATTGCCGACTAGGGCCGAGGCTACTGACGTCGCGACGGCAATCTTTGACGGTACGGACGCAATCATGTTGTCAGCGGAGACCGCTGCAGGGGAGTTTCCATTGGAATCGGTGTCGTATATGGACCGTATTGCAAGGCGGGCTGAGAGCGAACTCACAAACGTATCTCTTACTCACCTCGAACGGCCTATGCCTTTAACTCATACCGTAGCGGACGCTATCGCACTGTCCGCTCAGCAGATATGTGCGACCCTTCCGATAAAAGCAGTAGTAGCGGTCACAGAGTCAGGACATAGTGCAAGAGTTATATCGAAGTTTAGACCTGACGTAGAAGTCCTTGGCGCTGCAGCGACGTCTGAAGCTGCGGGATCCTTGACTCTTAGCTTCGGCGTTACTCCGTTCGTGTTAACCTCATCTTTTAGAGGAGAGGACGCTATGGTCGAAGCCGTCATAAAGACTGTCGAGATGAAGCTTGCAAAAAAAGGGGATCTCGTATTAGTTGTAGCCGGTATTCCTTTTGGAGTTAGTGGACGCACCAACCTAATTAAGGTGCAGGTCGTCGGCGAACCTGTATTTGAGCAAGATCGGTAGCTCGCGCGCCTCAATTGCTTCATTCTCAAAAAGAAGTTTAGTTATATATGGTCCTTGCTGCACGGTGATGCCAAGTCGCCGAAGCCCTAAAGAGTCCTCAGAACTACTCACTCCAGTTGCGATTGGAGTCACACCTATCTCCTTTGATAGCTTAGCGAGGTGGCTTGCCAACTCTCGGCCGTGGCTTTGTCCGATTTGTGTTTTATAGAGCTCCTTGGAAATCTTTATGTAAGAGAACCTTGCCTCTTGAAGAAGTTGAAAGGACGAGAACCCACGTCCAACCTCGTCCAACGCAACTTGAATACCTAGTCTTTTACTATGGTGGACAGCTCGAGAGACTTCACCGATCTCATACCTCATGAGATGTCTCTCTGAAATATCAAGTACGAACTTTACCGAGTTAGGGATCGTCAATCGATTTACAGAGAAAGCAGACCTTGCAGACCCGTCAAGCAAGGAAGCTGGAGCTACGTTGATGCAAAGGCCAATGTTTTCGAGAAACTGCAGGTGTTGTCCAAGCTCTAAAATAGCCGCAACCTCAGCAGCCTCAATGCTACTATACATCCCGCTACACAACAAGGCGGCAACGGGACTGGGATCGTTAATCGACAGCTTCGCTAGTTCTCGGATGGGGGTAACTAGTTCCACCAATCGAATTTTCCTGGTTGCTACGTCAAAAGCAACCTCTGCACGATGCACTAAGCTTTTGGCCGTAACTCGCTCTGTCAACGACTTCATTGCGCTCGTCCACTTGATGGAACTCTGCCGTTCAGATAGACCGCCAATCATAGACGCGTGAGTTTCACTGACAAGCAACTCAAGAAGTTGATTGTAAAGTCTTGAAAACTCAGTTGGTTCAAAATCATTTATCTGAAGGGTTGAAAAGTTGTATTTAATCGAAGCCGAGACATCAGAGACTTGACATGGCATCCCAATTGCATGTAAGGCATTTGCTATCTTCTCATGGTTGCCCTTTTTTGTCTTAGCTACAATCATCAACTCGCTTGGAGTAAGTGAGTAGATCCGAAAGCAGTCCCCAAGGACATTCTTTGCCTTTCTCAACGCAGACAAAAGGAGCTGGTCTTTGAGCTGAACGCCAAGTACATCTCGGAGCTGTTCAATATTAGGGAGCTCAACCAATGTAAAATCGAGATCTGCACCCAATGTGTCAAATCCATCACGTTCTACTGACTCCAAGAGACGTCGCCTATTAAAGATATCCAAGATTGGATTCACATAGGTCAGAACCTCCAGTTCTTCTTTCGACTCCAAAGTACGTCTTCTAACCTCGCCAACTTGCACTATCTGTGAGATAAAAAGCTTCAATATACTCTCCATCTCTACTTGCAAAAGAGGGTTCTTGCCTAGTCGTAGACGTTCAGAACGAACAAGGTCGTTGACGTATATTTTCGCACTATCAACCAACGACTGCCAATGAGCTTCATCTAGCTCTTTTAGAGCGTACTCGGAGAGAACTCGAACCTCATGGATAGCTCGCTCGCGAATAAACAAAATCTCTTCGGCAACCTTTGCGGAGGTGACGTCAGCTACAACACCCGCGACATGGAAAGATTTATGGGTTTCATGACCTTGCACTAACGACAGCCAGATTCGAAACCTCAAAGACTGCCACTCAACTGCAAAACTCTGAGGTGTGCCTTCAAGTACTTTTCTCCAGATAGCACGGCCCATCCCCAACGTCTGAAGAGTGTCTTGTAGGTTATCTCTGTGATCTGGCGAAGACGATAGGATATCTTTGAAGCTTTGGAGCGCCCCTTCCATTTCCAACACAACCCCAGCCGGCGTTGTGAGAAATATCTCTATCGGAGCAGTGCCCAAAGCACTTCGTAGCTTATCGGTGTAGTAGGCACTTTGCCTAAGGCCTTCAAACTCCTCGTCAAAGTCCTGTAGCACAGCTACCCAGACTTGGCTATATCCAACCAAGGAATCGATCTTTGTTAGATTTGCAACCACTACTTTAGGCGGTGATCGTCTAGGAATTATCAGCATAGTCCTTTGAAGGAGGCCTTTCGCATAAGATTGTAAATCAGCAGCAGCGTCGATCAACGATTGGCTCGCCTCATCAAGTGGATGTAATAGCTCATTAATAGTTGCACCCACTAGGTCTTCGGGCTGGCTCTCGTGTAGTCTAAAAAACGCCTTGTTTGCTAAGATAACCCGTAAATCAGCAGCTAGGAGTACGATCGGAACCTCAAGGTCCTCAAAAAGGCGTCTAAAGCTAAACTCCGCTTTCGCCATCTCTGCGTTAGACGCGAGCGCTCTATCATCGAAAAGGGGAGCGTGGGTAGAAAGGACCTTCTTCGAGATCTCAAATATAAAACGTACTCTGTCGACGTAAGGTCTTACAAAGGCATGCGGAGAACGTGAGGTGAGTACAAGGTATACCTTCTGGCCCGCTTCTTCCAATATAAAATAGATGACTGCTGTGAGGCGCCGAGCAGACGGTCCAGGGCTTATGTCTGTTATCATCAGTTCTTGATAGGCATACCTTGGAGCGCCTGATTGCTCACCTGGATCAACACCGAACAACTCCTTCAGTTCGTCAGCGGATCTGTTTGTCAGGAGTTCATCGAGTTCTGAACATCTCGTAGATGGATTAAGTGGAGTCACATGGCAATTCTGATCAACCGACACAAAAGCAGCAGCATTCATAAAGGGAAGACGGCCGAGCTCACGGATTAAAGTTTGAATCGCTTCTTCTCTACTAGCGTACGTGGATGAAGCCCTCAATATTTTTAACGCTAGATTGTCAGTCTCGGTGTGGGTCAACTCATAGATCTCGCATC
>JAKBGL010000043.1 GCA_021833085.1 Actinomycetes bacterium
GAGTTAGTGACCCTCTAAAGAGATATCACAGCACTCTTGCAGCAATGTAGTGCCCAAATCAAGAACTGGTACCACTCTGAGCTGGGAGTTTGTCTTTGATGGGCGAAAGTTGGGCTAGCGACGATCTCGTCGTTCAAACCGACTGGCTTTTGCAGAGTGGAATCCATGGTCGGCTTCGACGAGGACCTTTAGCGCACTGAGGCTTAGCTGCGTGGATTCGCGGTCGACTTACGTTCAAGGAACTGACCCAACGCGAGCATTTTAGAGAGTCTGCGTTGGGTCTTTACGCTTCTTTCGATGAGTTACATATCCCGCTTCTTGGTGAAGGAGGGGATCGTAACGCACTGCTTATATCAAGAGACTCATCTACTCGTCCTCGCAACTAACGGACTTTGCGTAGATGATTCCTTCGGAGGTTGAGAGCTGCTCGGTGATCTCTTCGGGTATCTCTTGATCTGTCGCGATTATCATGAGCGCAGTTCCACCTGTACTTGTTGGACTGACACCCATAGAGGAGATCGATATTCCGTTCTCGCCCAAAACGGTACCTACGAGTCCGATCTTGCCCGGTCGATCGTCGTTTTTGACCACAAGCATATTCTTAGCTGGTGGAACCTCAACTGCGTGACCGTCTACTTCAACTATTTTGGGTGTGTTGGATGGACCTATTGTCGTTCCTGAGACGGAGTGTTTCGCTGATCGAATCGAGATGAGAGATACATAGTCTTTAGGAGTCGAGGAGGTGGTTTCGGAGATCTCTAGTCCGCGTTCCGCAGCTAGCTGTGGTGCATTGACGTAGGATACGGGTTCATTGGTTCCTGCCGCAAAAAGCCCCTTAATCGCGGACAGAGTTAAGATGCGAGTATCTTCAGTTGCGATGTTTCCCTGGTACTCTAACTGAACAGAGGAAGGGAGTGCGTCTGAAAGAGACCCAAGGAATCTTCCTAAAGCCTCAGCGATACCAAGGAAAGGCTTGATAGCTGGAGAGGCTTCCGAGGCGTTTATATTTACTGCAAAAGGTACAAACTCGTTCGAGAAGGCAAGAAGAAGCTGCTCTGCTATGGTGATGCCTGCCTTGTCCTGTGCTTCGGTAGTCGAAGCGCCGAGGTGAGGTGTTACGACTACTTGAGGATGTCCTACTAAGGGCGACCCGTGTGGTGGTTCTTCAGCGAATACGTCGAGTGCGGCACCACCAACTTTGCCAGACGAAATGGCTTCGTAGAGTGCTTCTTCATCGACGATTCCGCCACGAGACGCGTTTATGATTCGTATCCCGTCTTTGGCCTTTGCTAGTAGATCTTTGTTAATCAGGCCAAGGGTCTCTTTCGACTTCGGAAGGTGGATAGATACGAAGTCGGCAGAGGATATCAAATGTTCCAATGAGTGAAGTCCTACTCCCATCTTCTCCGCTCTCTCTTGTGATATGTAGGGGTCATAGGCGATGAGAGTCATGCCAAAGGCTAGGCATCTTTGAGCGACTAGAGCTCCGATTCGACCTAGGCCGATGATTCCCATAGTCTTTCCATAGAGCTCGACGCCTTCGAACTTAGACCTTTCCCACTTACCCTGAACCAAAGAGTTGTGTGCCTGAGGGATGTTTCGTGCTTGGGAGAGCAGAAGAGCAATAGCGTGTTCTGCTGCGGAGAGAATATTGGACTGTGGAGCGTTTACTACCATCACTCCATGTTGAGTTGCGACTTTTACATCGACATTGTCGAGTCCGATTCCGGCACGTCCCACTACCTTGAGTTTGGGGGCGTTTTCGATAACCTCTTTAGTAATCTTTGTGGCCGAGCGGACTACGACACCTTCGGTGTCTGACATCAGTTCGAGCAACCGCTCTGGAGTGGGATTTAACTCTATTACGACCTCGTGTCCACCTTGTCGAAGAAGGTCAACTCCGTTTTGTGCTATCTCCTCGGCAATTAAAACTTTGGCCATATGTCACCTTTCCCTCGAGTCTTTGCCACAAAGACTGGTTCAAACCGCTAACTATAACCTAGCAAGTCATAATTTGAAAATTGGTTGTACCAGTGACGAGGTTTGGCTTTTGTTCTGCGCCTTGTTAATTTCGTGGGGTCTCAGCCCACGACTTCTCTTTGTCGATCCTGGGCTCTCCTGGTAGACCAAGAACTCTTTCCCCCAAAATATTTTTCATAATCTCAGAGGTTCCACCCTCTATAGAGTTTGCTCGAGATCGCAAAAACGCTTTAGGAAGGTCGTACGCTGCACGAATGCGATCGCCTTGTTCGTCCGTAAAGTCTGGTCTATGCATCTCGTAACTCTCGTACAAGAGACCGTCGTGACCGAGGAGATCGATAGCAAAGGAGTAGATCTTTTTGTTAAGTTCAGCGTATAGCAACTTTGCTACTGATCCCTCAGGTCCGGGATTTCCGGCACTTCTTGTCTGGCCGGCTCTAATATTGAGTAATCTTCCTGCTTCAGCTGAGGTCCATAGTTTCATAAAGTCTGCTTTTTGTTCGGGAGTTACATGGGTAGAGTTCTTTATAATCTTAAGCGCTTCTCCAATTGCACCAGAGTTACGCGGGGCTATATTCCCACCGATGGAGAGCCTTTCGTTCATTAACGTCGTGATCGCACCTGACCAACCACTTCCAACGTTGCCTAGCCTCTGGGAGTCTGGGACTCTGACCTCGTTGAAGAAAACCTCGTTGAACTCAGCGTCGCCGGTAATTTGACGAAGTGGACGTACCTCTACTCCAGGAGTTTGCATATCAACGACGAAGTAGGTTAGACCTTTGTGTTTGGGTAGATCTGGGTCGGTACGAGCTAAAAGCATTCCCCAGCGAGATACGTGTGCTAAGGTCGTCCAAGTCTTCTGCCCATTTACAATCCAGAGGTCTCCGTCTCGTTCTGCTCGAGTTGCGAGGCTGGCTACATCTGACCCTGCCCCCGGCTCTGAGAACAGTTGACACCAGATCTCCTCAGTTGTAAAACAGGGACGTAGGAGCCTCTCGGCAAGCTCTCGGGATCCGTGGGTAAAGACGGTTGGAGCCGCCATACCTACGCCTATTGGATTTCGAAAGAAGTTGTTTGGTGCTCCAGCTTTTCTAAGTTCACTTTGAACAAGCTCTTGGTAAGAGGGGGGTATCTCAAGTCCACCGAGTCCTTTGGGAAAGTGTACATAAGCTAATCCCAAGTCAAACTGCGCGCCCCAGAACTCAACGGGGTTTGTTCTACTGGGAGGATAGCTCTCCAATAGTTCTGTAACTATAGCCATGAGATCGGTTTCGGTCCTAGCTTCAGCGCCTACATTGGTCAACTTTTGCTCCTTGATTAAGCGTGTAAGTACTTTAGCAAACTCTGCTTAGCTATTTGTATCAAGGAGATTGCCTGAGACTTGAATTTTAAACCAGCTGTGGTAGCTGCGTAGTTGTGTTCAGGGAATTAGTACGGTGGGCTACACTTCGAGTAGGTCAAGATATCGAAAGTAGAGTGGCGAGGTCAAGCGTGTATCCATGGAGTCGAGAGTTTGAGGGCCGTTGGGAGAGTCATGAGATTGAGAGCGAAGCTCTAAAGGGTAACCCTCTAGGAGATCCTCATAAGAGGCCGATATACGTCTACTTGCCGCCATCTTACGACACCTCTGTGGATCTGTACCCGGTTATATATGTCCTTCAAGGAATGACGGGCCAGGTGGATATGTGGTGGAACCGGTCGGCTTTTAGACCCACTACGCCAGAGTCTATAGATAGGTTGTTCTCAGATCCAGATGTTCATGACGCTATCGTTGTGCTTCTTGATGCTTGGACGTCTTATGGAGGCAGTCAGTTTCTAAACTCAAAGGGCACTGGTAGGTACCTTGACTATGTAACTGAGGACGTTGTTGGCTATATAGACGAGAACTTTCGAACCGTTCCTGATGTCGCTAAGCGAGCCGTGACTGGCAAGTCGTCTGGTGGTTATGGTGCAATGGTGTTACCGATGCTTAGGCCAGGAGTCTTCGGCGCTCTCTCCACTCATGCTGGAGACGCAGCCTTTGAGTGGTGTTATCAGGGTGACCTCGCTCAAAGTGCTAGAGCCCTGATTGAACACTATAACGGAAGCTTTGATGAGTTTTGGGCGGATTTTAGGACACGTCCTGCCTTTACTAAGCCGTGGGATCCGGTTCTTTTGAACGTCTATGCTATGGCTGCATGTTACTCAACCGATGATGATGGTACTGTGCGCGTTCCCTTTGATGCTCGAAGTGGCCTCATAGATGACGATGTCTGGTCACGGTGGTTGGCTCTCGACCCGGTACGCCTGGCTAGAACTCATGTCGAGGAACTGAAGCTGCTCAAAGGTATCTGGATCGATGCGGGGCGCTCTGATGAGTACTATCTTGATGTTGGTGCTCGGTGTTTTTCGGAGGTGCTCTCTACCTTGGGGGTGAAACATCGTTTTGAACTCTTTGATGGACGCCACGGATCTATAGAGTACAGATATCCCAGTGCGATAAGGTATCTCGCAGAGGTTCTACATACTTAGTCACTTAGCCTTAGCATGACAGCGCTGCGGAGTCGGAGTGATCTATGTAAATTAGCTGTAGTTGTAAGATAATGGTGATAGGAGAAGTGGTAGGTCGCCTTCTAATTTGGGATTCTCCTTTAGAACTGAAAGAATGTTTATATGAGTAACTTTGTGCTAACGGCGGAACAGAAAGAGTTCAGAGCTGTAATAAGAAGGTTTGCGGAGGAAAAGGTCGCACCACATGCTGCGGAGGTTGACAACGCTGCGGTGTTTCCATGGGACTCATTTAAAGCTTGTGTTGAGATGGAGTTGCCAGCGCTCGGACTTCCTGAGGCTTATGGCGGGTCGGGTGCTACAAGTGTCGATCAAGCGATCATGGTAGAAGAGTTGGCTCGAGTGTGTGCGTCCACTTCACTTACGATGTTGATCTCAAAGCTTGGGATGATCCCGGTGCTGTATTGGGGCTCAGAGGCGCTAAAGAAAAAGTACATTCCCAATGTTGCTCTAGGGCTAGCTCAGGCTTCGTACTGCCTATCGGAACCTGATGCTGGATCTGACGTGGCGTCGATGAAGACTAAAGCGGTGAGAGACGGAGACTCATACGTCATTAGCGGAACCAAGTACTGGGTTACAAACGCTGGAGTATCCGATACCTATACAGTCTTTGCTAAAACGGACCCAGAAGCTGGTCATAGAGGTATTTCAGCATTTGTGGTTGAAAAAGATTGGGGCGTACAAGTAACAAAACTAGAAGAGAAACTTGGAGTTAGAGGATCCCCTACCGGTGAAGTGCTCTTTGATGAGGTAAGGGTTCCTGTTGAAAATCGTATCGGTGAAGAGGGACAAGGCTTTTACATCGCTATGGGAACCTTAGATCGTAGTCGTCCAATGATCGGTGCGCAGGCGGTTGGAATCGCTCAAGGAGCGATAGATTACGCGGTGAACTACGCGAAACAGCGTAAGCAGTTCGGCCGAGCAGTAACAGATAACCAAGGAATCCAGTTCATGATAGCGGACATGGAAACCAAAGTGGAGGCTTCGAGAGGGCTGGTATATCACGCGTGTGCGTTGGTGGATGACGACCCAGATAATGAGCTTTCCAAATTTGGAGCTATGGCGAAGATGTTCGCTTCTGACAACGCAATGGCTGTAACGGTAGATGCAGTTCAACTCCTTGGCGGCTACGGCTTTACTAAGGATTTTCCACTAGAGCGCCTTATGCGTGACGCTAAGATTACTCAGATATACGAGGGTACTAATCAGGTCCAACGGATCGTAGTGGCCCGATCCGTATTAAATCGTTAGAGTGAACTCCAGCAGTTTATATTTTAGGTATCTCGTCTACAGAGGTGACGTTTGATTAATAAAGTTGGCGTAGTCGGTTGCGGACTTATGGGTTCGGGAATAGCTGAGGTATGCGCGAGAAAAGGTCTGTCGGTAGTTGTAGTTGAAGCAGATGCTTTATCCGTCGAACGCGGCATGAAGAGAGTGGAAGGCTCTCTTCACAAGGCTCTGAGGGCGAGCAAGATTACTGAGGAAGAGTTCGAGACTGCGAGGATGAAGATCCTGTATGAGACAGATATGGAGGTACTGGGCGATCGAGAGCTCGTAGTTGAGGCGGTAGTAGAACGAGAAGCAGCGAAAGAAGAGGTCTTTCGGGCTTTGGATAAGGTCGTCACGGTTGAAGATGTAATATTGGCCTCAAATACTTCGTCGATTCCGATCATGAAGCTTGCGATGTCAACGTCTCGTCCAGAGTCTGTTGTAGGTATTCACTTTTTCAATCCCGTTCCAGTTCTTCCTCTTGTTGAAGTAGTGCGCTCTTTACTAACGTCTCCCGAGACTGAACAACGCTCGACGACCTTTGTCCAAGATACCTTAGGAAAGCATGTAATTCGGTCGAAAGATAGGGCAGGTTTCATAGTGAATGCCCTACTCATCCCCTACCTTTTGTCTGCGATTAGAATGTTTGAGTCTGGTTTCGCCAGCGCTGATGATATCGATGCTGGAATGGTTGAAGGCTGCGCCCATCCTATGGGACCTCTTGCTCTTGTAGACCTAATTGGGCTAGATACAACTCAGGCGGTTGCGCAGTCGCTATATGAGGAGTTCAAAGAGCCGCTCTATGCGCCTCCACCCCTTCTCTCTCGAATGTGTGAGGCTGGCCTTTTGGGCCGAAAGACAAAGCGAGGATTTTACTCTTACAACTAGTGTGCGAGGCCTGATTTCAGGGAGATGGAGAGGCTCCCCTTGCTTTCATTGCTAATGGGAAGTCGTTGTACCGTAGTAGTATCTACCTATTGTGACACAAGAGATAAGACTGCGATTTGCTCCTTCTCCTACTGGGTACTTCCATGTCGGAGGAGCGAGGACAGCGCTATATAACTGGTTAATCGCAAAAAAGCAAGGCGGAAGCTTCATACTTCGGATCGACGATACCGACGAGCTGAGAAATCGTCAAGAGTGGACTGATGGAATTATAGCGGCTCTCGATTGGCTTGGAATTGACTTCGACGAAGGCCCTTACTTTCAGTCTCAACGCAAAGACAGATACTTTCAGCAAGCTAGGGAGTTCTATGAAAAAGGGTTAGCCTACTACTGCAACTGCACTAGAGATCAGATCGATGAGCGCGCAAAGATGAGAGGAGGTCAACCCGGATACGACGGGTTTTGTCGTGATCGAGCCCTTTCCTCAGAACCTGGGTACGCCCTTCGGTTCAAGGTGCCACCAGGTGACACAGTAGTAAACGACGTTGTGCGAGGAACTGTTACCTTTGCCAACTCTACGATTGAAGACTTCATATTGCTAAAGGGTAATGGAGCCGCTCTATACGTTTTGGCAAACTTTGTGGATGACGTGGACCTAAAGATATCTCATGTAATACGTGCTGAAGAACACCTTCCAACTACTCCGAAAGCCGTTCTTTTGTATGAAGCTCTGGGAGTTCAAAGTCCAATCTTTGCTCATCTGCCCGTGTTAGTCAATGAGAAAAGGGTTAAACTTTCAAAGCGACGTGATCGGGTTGCGGTAGAAGACTTCCGGGACCAAGGTTTTCTCCCAGAAGCAATGGTGAACTATCTAGCCCTATTGGGCTGGAGTCCCGGTGACGATCTCGAATTTCTCGATAGACAGGAGTTGATCGACCTTTTTGATCTATCGAAGGTTTCGAAGTCCCCTGCTTTTTTTGATGTGGTCAAGATGAAGCACTTCAATAAGCACTATATGGCTTCGTTGAACGTAAACGACTTCATCGGACGTTGCCTTGGAGTGCTTGAAGCTAACTCATGGTGGACTGGAGATGAGTCACAGATGGCTAGTTTCCACGTGATAGCCCCTTTTGTGCAAGAACGGATCGCACTGCTTGATGAAGTAGTCGAGATGGTGGATTTCTTATTTACTGATTCTGTTCTACTTGAAGTTGAACAGTACAACTTTAGTGACATTGATCTTGATGTGCTGTCTAAGTTCTTAGTAAAAATTGAAGGCGAAGACAACTTTACTCGAGACCGACTTGAAGAACATTTTAGGTCTTTAGGAGAGGATCTTGGCTTAGCTCTAAGGAAACTTCAAACGCCGATGCGCCTTTCCCTTACCGGTAAAAAAGTCGGTCCTCCGCTATTTGTCGCTATGGAGATTCTTGGGAAAGAACGGTCGTTGAATCGGATAAGAAACGCAGTAGCATCACGGCATTAGTATTTGTGAAGCCTAAGGTTGAGAGAAGCATCAAAAGAGCAGTTCTTGTGTTAGTGCTAGTTTTCCTTGCCTTTTCGTTATGGTTTGGTTATAACCTCTTTTCTATCTGGAGATACTCCTCTTCGAAATGCATGGATCCTTCGGGCGCAATTGTGGTTATGGGCGCAGCAGAGTACAACGGAGTTCCCTCAGAGGTGCTTAGCGCGCGAATTAACACCGCAGCTTCTCTGTATCAAAAAGGAGTGGCTCGCTACGTTATTGCACTAGGCGGATCTAGAAAGGGCGATTTGTACTCTGAGGGTGAAGTCGGGAAAGTTGAATTGATGAGAGACTCGGTTCCCAAGGAGGATGCGTTTTCTAGTAGCAGGGGCCAAGATACTTATCAGTCGATGGCAGCCGCAATGCCGCTACTTAGAAGACTTCGCGTTCGTAGCGTTATCATAGTCTCTGATGGATTTCATCTATTTAGATCTGTAACGATAGCTAGATCTCTTGGTGTGGCTGCTTGTGGCTACTCCGACGTTGGCTCACCGATACAAGGGGGCCTCAAGTTTGACTATATGCTTAGAGAGACGGTCGCAGTAACGGTTGCTCAGGTAATTGGATATAAAGAAGAGAGCATTATTCGACATGGACAGGAGTAACATAAGGTAGTCTAGATAGGACTTTCGGGGGTGGTGTAATTGGCAACACTACAGATTCTGGCTCTGTCATTGGGGGTTCGAGTCCTCCCCCCCGAGCTCTTAGCAGGCTTTGGCTGAGATATCTAAACTTATAAAGTGT
>JAKBGL010000044.1 GCA_021833085.1 Actinomycetes bacterium
ACTAAATTCGCTAGATTGGTGGCAAGACCCAAACGATACGTACCGGTTCATGCGTAACAGAACATTAAGGCTAACGATTGGTAAAAGATCATAAATACTTCATGGAGATAGCCCTCTTAGAAGCTGACTTGGCGTTGGAACACGGCGACGTTCCAATAGGAGCATTGTGTGTATACGACGATCAGATAGTCGCCCAACGCCATAACGAGAAAGAGCTAAGGCAAGATGCTACAGCCCATGCAGAGATTCTTGCTCTTCGTGACGCGTCTGCAAAACTAGGCAAGTTATACCTCGAAGACGTCACTCTTTACAGCACACTTGAACCATGTCCCATGTGTGCGGGCTCGCTCATTCTAACGAGATGCACGCGCGTAGCTTTTGGTGCTTTCGACCCAAAAGCCGGCGCCACATCCTCTCTATATAACCTATGCTGTGACCCAAGGCTAAACTTTGAAGTCGAAGTTGTCTCTGGAGTCCTAGAGCAACGTTGTGCAGAAAGGCTTACTAGCTTTTTTTCACAGTTGAGAAGCTCTTAGCCACTGGAGGGATGCGAGAGTGGCCGAATCGGGCGGTCTCGAAAACCGCTGTATCTACCAAGATACCGTGGGTTCAAATCCCACTCCCTCCGCCAAGCTGTAACTGCCTGACTTTATGGGCAGTTACAGCTACTTATTCCTCGCCGCTGACAGCGTGATCGTTACGACTCTTAGACAACCATCGGTGCAGGCCTTGGGCGTTTGAATGTACTCCGCTCAATGTCTCAGCCCTCTGTCGAAGCTCACTTGGTATATCCTTTAGCATCTCATCAAACTCAATCTGGAGTGCATCATCGATAGATGTATCTTGCCTATAAGCATCTGCTGCGACCTCAGCCCAACGCGTTATAGTATCTCTTGAGAGCGAGAGCGTCTCCTCCGGAGAGTCTACGATTCCATAGTGCGAAAAGGCAAGTCTCTTTGGCTGATAGCTTTTGAATTTCTCTAATGATCCAACAAAGAGTTCGAGGTCAAAGTCAGGTGGTGGTGTTGCGGGCCATAGTACTCCGACATCTGGGAGTCTCACCCCGACAGCATCTCCGCTAAAGAGTAAGCCCGATTGCTCATGGAAAAACCCAAGGTGGTGTTTAGCATGTCCCGGCGAGTCGATCGCAATGATCCTCTCGCGTCCGCTAGCACTTAACACGTCTCCGTCATAAAGCACAACTACTCTTTCGGACTCCGTTGGTAACATCCGTCCATATAGACTATCGAGAAGGTCCCCGTAGACCATAGATGCAGACGCTATCAGACGTACAGGGTCTACGAGGTGACGCGCACCTTTTTCATGGACATACACTTTTGCCTTGGGGAAAGCCTTCGCAACGTCACCCACACCCCCTGCGTGGTCGAGGTGGATATGAGTAACCGCAACTCCCGCCAAATCAGAAGAGGCTATATTTAGCTGCTTTAAAGCCCTCAATAATGTCGATACGGAACTTTGGCTACCAGTCTCGATAAGTAAAGGTTCCACACCTCCGATAAGGTAACCTGCCGTAACTTTGTGCCACCCACCTAGCAAAGTATCGATCTGATATACAGATGGGGCGACCTCAGACACTAACGTTTGTCCGTCAAAATCCATATTTTCATACTAGACAATACGCAATGCACATTTAGGCCTCTTAGTCAACACAAGCTCCTGTGGATACATATCCATGAGAAGCCTCCGCTTGTTTGATCTGAGAAAGGACGCCTGGTGAAGCTAGGGCAAAGCCGACGTGAGAGTTGGTTGTGGACCGCGAAAATACCACTCCAATAACCTCTCCGTTTTGTGTATCAACGAGCGGTCCGCCCGAGTTCCCTGGCCTCACTATCGCCTCAAGTTGATAGACCAGCCTGATAGTAAGACCTTGATTGTATATATCCCTACCTCTTGCTTCAAACGCTGCCATAACTCCAGCTGAACCAATCGTTAAGGGTCCACCCTCAGGGTATCCTAGGACCACCGCTTCGGTTCCTCTGGAAACTTCAGAGGGGTCAATTTTAAGAGCCGGGTCATTGACCCCGGGAGCTGAAAGCACAGCTAGATCAAACTTCGGATTAAACCAGATTGCCTTTGCAGGATGGTCTCCAGTCGAGTCGATTACTACCGGATTTGCAATACCAGCAACGACATGGGCGTTCGTAACTACAAGTCCCGGTGCTATTACAAACCCAGAGCCTTCGAGTATGTTTCCACATCCAACGCCCTCGATCTTTACCGTCGAAGCCTCAATCTTAGCAGCCGTGTTTTGTACAACTTGGGAGTTGGGTAGATTAACTGGTCCGGCAAGCGCTGGAGGTAAAGACGCAAATACAGAAGGAAAGCCCGCTGAACCGATGAGTGCATCGAGTCTAGCGAAGACAGAAGGAGCCGGTGGCATCACGTTGTCTATCAAACCAACAACCCTAGAGCTCGCCACCTCGGACGATAAACTCATAAAAGGGGAGTTAACCGCTACTGCAGCAAAAATCCAAACTCCCAACATCAAAGCAACCGCCGAGATACCTCCACCTAACACCGAGTCCACTGAGCCAAGTCTTATGTGTTTCAAAGACTTCGAGGCCGTAGCACCGAGATACCTTCCAAGTCCCGCGACGATAGATGCCGTACCAAATACAATCACCAATGAGACAATCGTTCTAGCAAGTCCAGGTGAAAAGAGTCGACCAAAGGTAGGGGCGCCTAATGCCCCCACTATGAGGCCTACCCAAAAGCCACCATATGCTCCAAGCTGGATGGCAGCACCAGTTTTTACACCTCGTACAATTGAGTATGCAATAAGGGCCAAAAGAATGAGGTCGACCAAATTAAACCCTAAAACCGCAGCAAAAATCCGCACTCTTTAGCTCGCCACTACCAACTCATAGGCAACTATGTTTGCAAACATCACTGACAAGAGTAGTTGGGATTTAATAAGTCCAGCTTGAACAGTTATGTCTCACATCTACTTCTCAAACAACTCTTATGAGAAATTTCTCCAGTAAACTCAGACTCGCTTTACGTCACTTAAAACTCTTGAATTGCTCATTAGCCGGCCCCTAAGATAATCACTTAGGACGAAAGATCGGAGAACCTTTGACTCCTTCCATAAGGATACTGACGCTTCTCGCTACTGCAGGAGGGGTCCTCTTGGCAGCTTGTGGATCCAGCGCTGGTATCGGACCTACCGATGCAGCCTCTTTGCAAAGCTACGCTAATAACACCGACAACCTGACCTCTTTCCACTTCATATTGACTGAGAATGTCTCCTCACAAGGCCAGAACCTTGTTGTAAAGACTACTGGCGTCGAACAAGCCTCCTCCTCAGGTCCTAACCTAGAGATGCAGATAACTTCGCCCGCTCTTGGAGGAACCGAAACTACAATAGTCGACAACGGCACCGCCTATCTACATGTGCCGCCAACTCAGCAAAGTGCCGCTCCTTCAAGTTCAAAGTGGTACGAGATTGCCTTGCCGAAGTCGGGACTTTCAGGCACGACACCATTCTTGGGCGGGCAGAGCGCTGACCCATTACAGTTTGCGTCTCTTTTGAAAGAGACAAGCGGAAATGTAAAACAACTGGGCAAACACAGTATTTTGGGCAAAGAAACCATTGAATACTCTGGTCAAGTAAATTTGAAGAACAACCTCAACAAGCTACCTTCAAACCTTGCAACCGCTATAAAAGGTGCAGGGGGGCTTATTCCACAGACGTTAAATTTCAATGTATGGGTCGACTCAGCAGGGCGCATTCGACAGCTTCATATTCCAGTTGATACCTCAGTAGGAAATATCGATCTCACAATGGACTTTTACCATGACGGGCTTCCGGTAACCATCACACCTCCCCCCGTTGGCGATACAACTAAGGTACCCTACTCCGCTGTCTCTGGTCAGGGTTAGGTGCCTGTCACAAAGGATTGCAGACCAACAAATGCGGGGGCTTCTTACACCAACTATTTTTCGATGACCTTGTAACAACGATACATTAGGTTTAATTACATGACAAACACGAGCCTCGATACGGAAACGTTGGTCTAAAACTGTGTCTATCAAGTTTATCCACGCATCCGACCTTCACCTTGACACTCCCTTCGAGGGACTCAAGATATTAGATCCAAAGATCTCCGACATGCTCAAAGATGCGTCACTTACAGCCTGGGATCGCCTCATAGACCTAGCCATCTCTGACGAGGTAGACTTCGTGGTGCTTGCGGGCGATATCTATGACGGAAGATCTAGAGGAGTTCGGGCAAGAAGTCGACTGCTAAACGGTCTTAGGCAACTATCAGAACACAGCATAAAGGTATTCATCGTTCAAGGAAACCATGACCCAGTCGACGAAGGTGGGCTCGTACCCGCGGATCAAAGATTGACGGACGTTTACGTCTTTCCCCCAAGAACTCCAGGGAAAGTCGCCTTTTCCACTAAAGATGGCGATGATGTAGAGGTTCACGGCATCTCCTACGGAACTCGATCAGAGACAGAGGATCTCTCCAAATTTTTAGAAAGACCTTCACACGACAGTTTCTCCATCGCCTTGCTCCACGCGTCCGTTGGAGGTGACCCAAACCATGAGCCATACTCTCCCACGACAACCGCAAAACTTGAATCTTTAGGTTTTGACTACTATGCACTAGGGCACATACACACTCGCCAAGTAGTGTCAGCTGACCCATACATCGTCTATAGCGGAAACTCGCAGGGGCTTTCGCCAAAACCTTCTGAACTCGGACTAAAAGGGTGCTACGAAGTTCAGGTAGACAAAGATCAAGGACCTCGTCTCACTTTTGTCCAACTCGGGCCTGTGGTCTTCAGTCATGTCAAAGTAGATATAAGCGACTCGGACTCGTTACCGGAGATTACAGACTTGATTTCATCGGCGGCGGAGAAGTTCGTAAGCTCAGAGTATCTAGACACAGAGACAGCAGCTGTAGTCCTTCGCGTAACTCTAACCGGAAGTCTCCTCGGAACAAGAGTAGAAGAGAGTTCTCTGATCGAAGAACTGAACGATCATCTTAGCGACACCCGCAGCGAGATTCCCATCTTCGTGACCTCAATACGTTTTGAACACCTAATCAAAGACATCAGCAATCCTTTTATCGCAACCGCGGCCGTAAGTTCGCTTGCAGCGCTAAGAGCTAATGAAGCTCAGCTTGAAAATCGGCTTATTCATGAGAGTCTCGAAGAACTGATCACCACTCCTTTCGCTCCCGTTGGAGCATATGCGAGAGAGCTACTCAACGACGCTTTGATCTTATCGGAGTTAGTCCAAGACGTACAGTCACACGTCGAGGCGCTAATTCAAGAACAGTTCCAAGATAATGGACAGGAAAAACAAACGTGAAGGTAATCGAAGTTCACACCAAGACCTTAGACGCAAGGGCTCTAAATTTAAACCTTGACGGTGGTATTGACCTCGTGTACGGACCTAATGAGGCAGGTAAGTCAACCCTAAGGGCTTTCTTAACATCGTCATTGGTTCGACCCGTTCCGCCCGGGCGTCGACGGAAAGATAATCTTCCGTCCAATAAGTACGCTCCTGGACGTCTACGAGTGGAGATGGAATCGGGCATCGCTGAAGTAGAGTTCAATGAGTCCAGTGAGATCACTTCAGTCACGGGTCCGCCGCTTGCCACTAGAGAGTTCGAACTAGCTAGATCTGCGTTAGATCCATCTATATACTCCAAAATCTACTGCATCGACGTCAAGGAGGTAGCCGGTCTAGGTGTAATGACCTCTGATCAGCTACAAAACTTCCTTTACCAGCTCAGCATCTTTGGAAACTTTGAAGAGGGAAGAACACTCCAGCGAGTCATTGAATCGTTAAACAAGGAGAAAGACGCTCTATTTAGTTCTAGTGCAAACGCAAGAATACCGCTGATCAATAAAGAGATGCGCGAAATACGCGATCTCGAAAAAGAGTTAAGTGGCCAAAGGAAGCGAGTACGTAGCTATGAAAAGGAGCTCATAGAGCAGTCCAGGGTCAAGCGTGACATAGCCGACGCAAAGGAAGCGATAAAGGAGTACGAGACGAAGATCCAGGGCTACGATAGACTTCTCGAATTAAGTTCTTCGAAAACCCAACTCGACCAGCTTCGTCAACATATTCCATTTACCACGCTTCCAAATTCGCCATCGGAGCTTGAGAGCATGGTGGAGGAACTTGAAAACTTGAAGTCGTCCCAGAGAGAGTTGGAACAAGCGCTAAAACGCAAACAAGAGTTCGCTGATGATCTAGAAAGGTATAGCGCTGACGTAATCGATCCGATACATCTCCTCCACTATCAGCATCTAAAGGACGCTCAGATACAATGGCTGTTCGAAAAAGTCGAGCGGTATCAAAAGACAATCAATGAGCACATGTCCAAAAAAGTGGATATTCAAAACAAGCTGGGAGCAAACGAGGACCAGATGTTGGGCCTCTCGGATGAAATCTTTACTCTGCAAGTGGAGAAAGGCATTCTCGACTCGGTAGGTCAAGCTCAAATAGAGCTAACAATGTTAAGAGAAGCCCAGCGCGAAGTGGATACTCTTGGTGATGGAAAGGAAATCTTATCCTCGATCAACCACCTCAAAGGTGAGATTGAACAAAAGAAGGTCGAGCTGGCGACGTTAGACTCCTTCGTCACCCTAAAACAACGCCAAGACGTGAACTCATCTCGCTTCGTCTTACCAAATATCCTACTGATAGTACTCGTGTTGCTACTTGTAGCTACCGTTATTCTCTCTTTCACTAGCCATGACCTCCTATTAGATTTGACATCCGTGTCTGCAACCTTTATCGCTTTAGATCTTATATTCGTTAGTTACAGAGCTCGAAACGCAACTGAGACCTACAGCGAATATAAAGCTCTCGAAGACCAGCTAACGAAGCGCTACTCCAGTGCTCAAGCTTTAAACTCAGTTGAGGTTGAGCGCCAGCGTAGCTCACTAAGGGAAGATCTCAGAGATTTAGAAAGTCAACTTAGTAAATTCGAAGAGAAAAAAGAGCGCCAAGGTAATGCATCGGAAGAGGTAATACGTGGGAAAGAGCGCTTAGATCGTATTCAGAAATATATTAACTCAACCTTTAGAAATTGTGGCATTGAGATAGATATCCCTTATGAAACGGCGTCGGAGTCTCTCGGACTCCTTCGAACACTTAGAAGTGCTGACAAAGTAGTCAACGATCTCATGACCTTGTCAAGCGAGGTTAACGAGCAACTCGAAGGCGTGGTTGAACTCGCACAAACCTTAGGGATTTCAATAGATTCCAAAGACGAGAGCTCTCTGTTAAACGCTGCTAATAAGGTGGAGGACGCTCTACGCAAGAACGACAACGCAGTTGAAAAAGTCAAAGAAACCGATGAAAAACTACAGACATTAGGGAGTGAAATCGAGTCTCTAGTTGCTCAGCTCCAAACCCAGAAAGACAATGCGAGAGACTCTCTTTCGCATCTAGAAATAAGGATGGAACTCGATCAACTACAGTCAATCGATCGGACTATCGAGACGTTACGCAACGCCTCTAGGACTCTTACCAACTATGACGATAGACTCACAGCCTATAAGCAACTGCAAAAAGAGGTGGAGAAGACATTTTCTCCCATGGCTTTAGAGGAGTTATCGAAACTTCCAAATGAAGAATTAACTATAGCAGTAGAGCAGCTAATTGACGAAAAGGAGTCTCTTGTTTCCAAGGTAGAGCTTTCCCAGAATCGCTTCGGCGAACTCAATCAGCTCATAAGAGAAGCGGAGGAAAACTCCCCAATCGTCACCGAATCACGCCTAAACGCAAAGATCGAACAGCTACACTCTGACATCCGCCAGTACGTGGTAGCCGATGCAGTCAAACGATTAGTCCAAGAAGTCAAAGAGTTCCGTGAGCGGACCACACGACCAGCGGTCCTAGAAGAGGCTTCTACGATCTTCCAACTCATTACCCAAGGTCGTTACCAGATGGTAGGCACACGAGACCCGTCTGAGGGTGGCATCTTTGTTGAACTAGGTGACACCAGGGAACGGCGCACCTTGAGCCAGCTATCTACCGGTACCTTGGAAGAACTCTCCTTGGCCATACGTATTGGGTACATTAACGTTCATGGTCAAAGTACTCACAACTATCCGATCGTCCTCGACGACGTTCTGGTTAACTTCGATAGAGCAAGAGCTGCGGCCACTCTCCGAGCACTAAGCGAGATCTCTCTACGCCAAAACCGCCAGATTATCCTCCTTACCTGCCATGATAGAGAGAGGGATCTTTACTTTGAGCTTCTTTCCAAGGAGCCCGCTCTCATTTAAAGAAATCAGATAGGCACTCTTTGCGGAATAAAACCACCTGTTCATTCGCTCTAAAGAGGAAAGGTTTTTCAATAAGCGCAAGAAATGAGGAAGGCATGCCTTCAGCAACCGTAAACAACCTGTTGCTTCTTCCAAGAGTTCCAGAACCCACGCCTGATAAGCGCCTCCGTCCAGTATTTCAAGTCTCGACAGCACCGCACGGTGTAGAGGGAGCGGGATTCGAAGTTTGGAGGGGTTTTTTTGGCTCCACAATACAAAGAACAGATCCTTTTATCTTTCTCGACCAGATGGGTCCGGTAACGTACGAGCCGACAGAGGCCAAAGGAGCCCC
>JAKBGL010000045.1 GCA_021833085.1 Actinomycetes bacterium
TAATCTGTTTGCAAATAGCGGTGCGGTTGTTGGTCCCGCGCTCGTTGGAGTTCTGGCATCGCGAAGTTCCTTTGGTCTCAGTGTATCAGAAGCGGCTGTAGTGGTAATTGCGATCTCCGTAGCGTCAATACCACTTGCTGCATTCTCACTCGACGAAACACGAGGGGTCAGTCTAGAAAGTCTAAATCCTTAGGTTGACGTGTACTTCAAAGATCATGTGAGCCACAAGAGCCGAAACGTTCATAAAAGTAGCAAGATCCAGTAATGCCTAATACACCTGGTACAGAGTTCTACAGTGCACTCTCTTTACATCCAGAAACCTCTGAGCAGATCGCGCATATTGTAGGAGAGTATCTAGACCAGAGCTGTAGGTCAACCGAAGATCACGGAATCAACCCCTATGTGTTACTCGCAGTAAATCCGCCGGATGCTCAAGCCCAAGAACGCATCTATGCAACCGTTAGAACACTTACAAAGCCCGAGGGATTCGTAGGAGTCGTCTCTGGAGATCTCATTAGCAACCTAGGAGACAGGGCTTCTACGCCGGCGATGGCCCTCCTCGCTAGCAACAGATCTTTTCTAAGGCCGTTCGTCGTCCACGGCCAAGATTGGTCAAGTACCGTTGAAGAGATCTCGGAACACTCCCACGGCAACGATGTCGTGGTAGTGCTAACCAACTCGCAAACGACACTCTTACATGATATAACTAAAGCTCTCTCTTTACTATCACAGCAACTAACGGTTGTTGGAGCTCAACTCGCAACTGGACAACTTCAAAACTTTGTCTTTCAGATAGACGACGCACTATTTGAAGGGGGTGCTTTGGTACTTCTTATAGATGGAAGTCGAGTTAAAGTTCATAGCATTGACCCATCTCAACGACTCTCACCAACCTATATAGTTACCAAGTCTCACAAAAACCTACTTCAGTCCTTAGGTTCTTCGACTCCCCTTGACCAACTTTTTCGTGAACAAGGAGACTTGTCTCAAGCAAGTCTCTTCATGGAGGAGATTCGGCACTCCGTCGAACTTTGCATAGACAGCCAAGCTACCACTCGACACCTAAAGATACGTTCCGTAGACTCAGAGTTGGGATCGTTACTCTTTAGCGACCTACTCAACGTCGGAGAAGAGGCTCACTTTGTTCTTCGAAACCTTGAAACACTTAGAGAAGCGTCAATAAAAATTGCACAGGAAATTAAGAATGCTAAACCCACTCCATTAGCGCTCCTTCTTCTTGGACCGCTAGGACACCCAAGTACGATCCCAAGACCATACCTCCTACAGATCCCTACTCAGACTCTCGGTGAACATCTTCCAAAGCTTGCATTTTGGGGGATCAGCACCCTTGGAACTATGATTTGTCTAAATGGGCATTCCAACTACGACGATGAAAGAACGGTGGTACTCGCTCTAACAAACTAAGGTAAGGGTTATGGCATCTCTATTTGAACTATACGAAGCGTTTGGTCAATCTCCTTGGATAGACAACCTACAACGATCTTGGCTCACTGAGGGAACGTTGGCTGAGCTTATAAGATCCGGAGTTCGAGGCGTTACTTCAAATCCCTCCATATTTGCCCACGCCATCTCAACCGGATCAGACTACTCTGAGCACCTTGGAGACCTAAAAGGAGCAAGTGTAGACGACGTCTACTGGGATTTAGTTTTACATGATATCTCTGGAGCCTGCAAGGTCCTGAAGTCTCTCTACGACGACTCGCACTGCAGAGATGGGTTCGTATCGGTGGAGGTTGATCCCAGACTCGCGCACGACTCCGCCGCCACCGTCGAATCAGCTTTGAAAATAAAAGAACGAATCGGTGCTCCTAATCTACTCGTAAAGATACCGGCGACTAAAGAAGGCGTCTCTGCTGTAAAAGATGTTATTGCACAGGGGGTCTCTGTGAATGTCACCTTGATATTTTCTCGGGTCCGCTATCGGGAGGTAATGGAGGCCTACGTAGCTGGACTTGAGGAGTACTTGCAAAACGGCAACAGCGATCTCCGTCACCTTGCCTCAGTTGCATCGTTTTTCATCTCAAGAACGGATGTGAAGGTAGATTCGATACTCTCTAGAAAGAATTACCAAGGAGAACTCGCTGGAAAGGCAGCGGTAGCTACTGCAAAACTAGCCTACCAAGACTTTTTAGAGATGTTCTCCTCTTCTAGATGGAACGCCCTTGCAGAGAAAGGAGCTCAAGTACAAAGACCGCTTTGGGCCTCGACGTCGACAAAAAATCCAGACTACCCCGACCTTCTCTATGTCGATAACTTGATCGGGCCGAACACTGTCAATACAATGCCTGAAGCAACACTGCGCGCATATCAAGATCACGGACGACCGAGCGTTTCATTACTCGAAGACATAGACTCTGCAAACACTTACCTTAAAGATTTGACGAATTTAGGGGTTGACTTAGACAAGGTCGCACTCGAACTCGAAGATGAAGGTGTCGAAGCCTTTAAAGGGTCCCATGTCGAGATTCTCAAACTATTAGAAAAGAAGCTATCAGAACTTTAGTGCAAGTAGTAGATTCAGTGACCCACTCGGTTCACTTCAAACAAGACAGCGTCGCGCATCGATCGTATTTAGGAGGACATCGTGGGAGAATTAGTTGAAAGGTTGATGAGAAGAGACCTAGATTTATGGATTCCAAGTTCTGTTGCCAACAACCGGTTGGGCTGGTTAGATCTACCGAGCACCACACCGGAAGAGCTAAAGAGCGTCTTTGAAATGACCAACTCGGTCGATCAACATAACATAATCTATGTAGGAATGGGCGGATCATCTCTAGGCGCTATGACGTTAGCCCAACAAAAGTCAAGCCAAGGACCGCAAAACGGGCGGAACTTGATCTTCGTAGATTCAACTCACCCCAACGTTATAGCCTCCTTGCCTACAACAGATACCGCTGTTGTTCTTGCATCCAAATCGGGAACCACGACAGAGGTTGATACGATCTTCGAATTCTTGTGGGACAGGATCGGGAAGCCCGATCGCTTCGTGATCGTAAGCGACTCAAATAGTCCTCTCCAGAACAAAGGGAAAGAACGTGGCATAAGGCGTATAGTAACGACTCCAAAAGATGTCGGCGGTAGATACTCAGTACTTACAGGATTTGGAACAGTTGCTGTTTCGTTTTTAGCCACATCTATTGACGATGTAATAGCACCCTTTAGTGGTGCCCAAAAGGCTGACTTAGAGTTAGCTGAGTCTAATGCCAAAGATCTGTTCCAGGAGTTCGGTCATGGCAAGAATAAACTATCCATAGATGCCCCACCAACCCAAGATAAGGTTCCTATGTGGTTGGAACAGCTTGTCGCAGAGTCTTTAGGCAAATCGGGTACAGGGTTCATTCCAGTTCCAAATGACGAGAACCCAGAGAGTTCCGATAGAAGTAGGGTAAACTTAGCACCTAACGACCTTAGTGAACTAGGCGCCAAGATATTTGAGTGGGAGGCGACGACAGCTATGCTCGGGTCGCTACTTGGCATAGATCCGTTCAATGAACCAGACGTGGCAGCCGCCAAGGCCGCCACCAAGTCGATTCTCGAATCCAACGACTACATTACCTCTAGGCCGTTAGATATCTCTACGATAGATAAAAAGATCTCAGAGGAAGTACGAGATGGCGACTATGTCACCGTTGGAGCTTTTATAGATCCGCAACGTTATCTAGAAGGCTTCGCAGTGAAGCAAGAACTTGCTGCGTCCCTTGCGCCCCATGCAGTGACGTACGGTCTGGGTCCGCGTTTTCTGCACTCGACCGGTCAGCTTCATAAAGGGGGGCCAGATATAGTTGTCATGGCACAACTGATTGAAGACATCGAGCACGAAGTTGTACCGATTCCCGGGCAGGACTACACCTTTGGCGATCTGTTTAAGGCTCAAGCGGACGGTGACCTCAAGACACTGCACTCACGAGGTCGACGTGCATTACGATTCGCCATCTAAGTGTCGAGTAAGTTTAGTAGAGACAACCCCGTTGACCCGAGGCTACATAACGCATGAGGTCTCAGCCTTTACGGAGTTCGCAACCGCTATATAGGTGAGGAGAGTATCATAGTTGCAAAGTCCTGAGTTGGTAGTGGGAGACGATATCGGAGAGGCTTTCGGCGCTTACGTAACAGAACGCGTTCATGATGCTTCATGTCTTTTCATCTCCGGTGGATCGACGGGGCCAAAGTTATTCTCACAACTCATCGATACGGCTACAGTTCTCAACGTACTTAGCGACCTTGTCATCGCCCAGGTAGACGAGAGAGTCGTTCCCTCGAACAGCACAGAGTCCAACCAATACTGTTTTCGTGAAGATTTTTTAGAAAAACTTCGATCCCAGGTAGTCACAGCTACGAACTTTAAGCCAATGATCGAAGCGGACCTTGACGCAGAGATCTCGAAGGCGTTTGAAGGGCAAATCGTGGAGAGAGAACCTGAACGTTCAGATCAGGTTCTCATGTCCCAGCTTCGAGCGTATGGTCTAAGAGCCTCTAAAAGCTATGAAGAGTTTGTTCGTACACACATTGCAGATGCAGTGGTGCACCTCGGCATCGGTCTCGACGGACATATTGCATCTCTATTTCCCAACTCAGACGCGCTTGAGTCACCAAGGTACGTAGATATCAACTTCGACAACACAGGAACAAACAGACATCTAAGAACGACCCTGACTTTCACGGCCATAACGAGAGCCCGCCATGTTGTTGTTGTGGTGAGCGGCTCGAACAAAGCGGGGATCATTCGCAGAGTTCTCAGTTCAAATGACACGCCCGCATCGAGACTACTAACACGGAAGACAACGTGGATACTTGACAAAGAGGCAGCCAAGGAGATCTCGAAGTAGTAAAACACCCTTACCGTACATGAGTCAGTTAGGATGCGAAGGGACATGAATGAGATCAGACGATAGAATCGCCCTATAAGCAAATGTCAAGTTAGACAGGATAAGATGCCGATCAACTACGCCGAAACGCCCACACGACAGTTAGCGTCCTTAGCCTTTCAAAAAAAGAGCGAATTTTTTGGCAACTTAGTTACCTATTCTCCCAAAGCGTTCTTCCCGCTAACTATGTTGTGTAGAGATCGATGCGGATACTGCACATTCGCCAAGGCTCCTGCAAGAATGAAGTCTTCTTACCTGAGTCTTGAAGAGATCAGAAGTCTCGGTAGACGAGCTAGAGATATTGGATGTCATGAGGCGCTATTTACACTGGGAGAACAACCCGAACTTAGATACCTTAGCGCTCAAAAAGAGCTAAAACAGCTAGGATTTGACTCAACTATCGACTACTTAGTGGAGGCTTGTCGCATCGTCCTCGAAGAGACCGATCTCCTACCTCACCCTAATGCAGGTGCCATTAGTAAAGGAGAGCTACGAGCTTTAAAGGAGGTTTCAGCGTCACAAGGGATGATGTTAGAGACCTTAAGAAAGGATCTTGAAGCTCACAGGCTAGCACCCGACAAAGATCCTCGAAGAAGACTCGAGACCATTACAGCCGCAGGCGAACTTCAGATACCATTCACAACCGGCATACTCGTTGGCATAGGCGAAACAGAACAAGATCGAGTTGATGCTCTTATGCAAATAGCAGACCTCCAAAGACGATACGGGCACATTCAAGAGGTAATCATCCAAAACTTCGTGCCGAAGATCAACACAAAGATGGCGACTTCTGAACCACCCTCGTTAGATTCTCACGTTCGATCCGTAGCTATCGCGCGCCTCATCCTTCCCGGTGACGTCCATGTCCAGGTTCCACCCAATCTAACTGATGATCTCAAAGCACTGATTGCAGCGGGAGCTGACGACCTTGGTGGAGTCTCACCGATCACCATCGACCACATAAACCCCGAGCGGCCGTGGCCAGAGATAGAGACCTTAGCTAAGCTCTTACTCGAAGACGGAGCCGAGCTCATTGCGCGCACGCCGGTTCATCCGCTCTACGCTACCAAGGAGGGATTTATAAGTAGTAATGTCCGTCCCTACCTACTGAGGCATATCGATGCGACGGGCTTTGCCAGGGAAGACGGATTCTACTCAGGTGGATCACATGAGTTCAAAGCAGATACTTGGCAATCACTAGAAACCAAAAAGGAAAGTCCGGCTCTAACAGAGATCTTTGACTCGGTGGAACACGGAGACGAGTTAGGAGAACCTGAGCTCGGCATCCTATTTGGAGTACGAGGAACACACGTAAAACGTGTTGTGGAGTTTGCTGACCATATTAGATCGAAGATCAACGGAGATGTAGTTACATTTGTGGCGAATCGAAACATCAACTACACAAACATCTGTACCTTTAAGTGTCGTTTCTGTGCGTTTTCAAAAGGACCGCTCTCACTCAATCTTAGAGGCGAACCCTATCTACTCAATGTAGGTCAGATCCTAGACAAGGTGTTCGAGGCAAAGCTGGCAGGAGCGACCGAGGTTTGTTTACAAGGCGGAATACATCCGTCGTTTGACGCTGACTTCTACGTCAACTTGATAAGTACCATCTCTGCACAGATACCAGACATTCACATTCACGCATTCTCCGCTTTGGAAGTGTTGCAAGGTGCAAAACGCTCAAATATAGAGTTGCGAGAGTACCTCCAGATGCTTTATCGTGCTGGACTCCGTACGCTACCGGGCACGGCAGCCGAGATACTAGACGACTCAGTTAGAGAGACTATCTGTCCAGACAAACTAAATACCGCAGAGTGGCTAGAGGTACACGAAACTGCCCATGAAGTCGGGCTTCGATCCAACGTAACAATTATGTTTGGATCAGTTGAAACGCCTGAGTCTTGGATCAAACATCTTCTACTCACAAGAGCACTCCAAAAAAGAACAGGCGGGTTCACCGAGTTCGTACCTCTGCCATTTGTCCATATGGGCTCGCCAATATATCTTCAAGGTAGATCGCGAAAAGGACCAACCTACAGAGAAACTCTCCTTATGCACGCGGTAGGTAGACTCGCCTATGCTCACACCATACGCAACGTCCAAGCAAGCTGGGTGAAGTTAGGACCACACGGCGCTCAGAACCTCCTTAAAGCAGGAGCCAATGACCTGGGTGGAACGCTTATGGAGGAGAGCATCTCACATGCTGCGGGCTCTGAACACGCTAGCATGCAAACCATAGCAGAGCTGAGGGAGATTGCAGAACCCATCGGTAGAAGACTAATGCAGCGAAGTACTCTTTACAAAGTCGTTAACGAAGAGCCAAAAGATAACGAACAGTTACTTGCTTACGCGCAACGTCAAAGCGTCACTCTAAAAAGCAGAATATAGTGGCTATATCGTGCAGTTGAATTCGAGTGAAGATAAGTTAGGCCCCGGCGAAGTGAACGCCGATCAGATCGACTATCTAAAGGATCTGATAGATGAGATAATCAAATCAACCAACGCTGGTCACAATCGAGACTTGATCCGAAGGCTGATCACCCAAAGCATAAGGCTCAGCGAAGACGACCTAGACCGACTTGATCTCAAGATCTTAACCTCTGCACTTAGGGAGCTCAGAGACGCTTTCGATATCTTTGCCCCTTTCAAGATCCGGCGCAAATTAACTATATTCGGATCGGCTCGTACTAAAGTATCCGAAGATTCCTACCAGTTAGCCAAAGACCTTGCATGTGCAATGGCAACAGAAGGCTGGATGACCGTTACTGGAGGCGGTCCTGGGATAATGGAAGCTGGAATGGTCGGAGCTGGGAGTAACAACTCCTTTGGGATCGGCATCCGTCTCCCCTTTGAGGACGAAGGGGCTCCATCTGCGAAAGCCTACCGTGTCGAGATGAAGTACTTCTTTACCCGGAAACTAATGTTGGTAAAGGAGTCCGATGCTTTCGTTTCGCTTCCTGGCGGTTTTGGAACTTTAGATGAGACATTCGAGCTCCTAACCCTAATGCAGACCGGGAAAGCCCAGCTTGCACCTTTAGTACTGTTGGAGCCTCCCTCTTGTAAGTACTTTGAACTTCTGTCAGACTTCATACGGGAAGCCATAGAAAAGGGAGGGTATATATCGTCACAAGATATGAGCCTGATTAGTTTTGCAAAGGACGTCGAAACGGCAAAGTCGATCATCACACAGTTTTACTCGAACTTTCAGTCGATGCGCTTCGTCGGTAACCAGCTAGTGATTCGCGTCAAAGACAAACCATCTGAGTCGCTTATCGAGCTACTTAATGAACACTTCCAAGATATCTGTAAAAATCAACCCGACTTTAGACCCATAGAAGTAACTTACGAAGAACTGAGAGACCAAGACTGCCTCGACTGTCACAGAATCGCATTCACATTCAATAAGTCGTCTTATGGAAGGTTGCGTAAAGCTGTAGATCTCATTAACGATAACTCAAGCTCGCCCACCTAGTAGTCGACAATTAACAGGTGTCAAACTGCTCCGCCTGTGGGTTACCAAAAAGCGACCCTCAAG
>JAKBGL010000046.1 GCA_021833085.1 Actinomycetes bacterium
TCCGATCTAAAAACGCCGATGCTAGATAAGGGAAAATGTGATGAAGCTGTTCGTTTTTCGGGTGCAGGACCTCGTTAGCGTGAACAAAAAGTGGGTGCGAGAGGGCAACCACTCCCGAAGAGGATGGAATCTCGTTTACAGGAAATTGATCTAACTCCCATGCGCTTGAAAAATTGTGCAATATAACCGCACTTTTTGTTCTGATGGAACCAAGCCAACCCGGACGGTTGTTTACTATGCATAACTCAATGCGGTGTTCTTCACAGAGATTGGATAGGTCGGTGTAGTTGTTGATATACAGGTGAGGAAGGTGACCTACCTTGGAGACGCCCCCGGAAAGCGCCGGTGAAACTGACACAAGAACGACATCATGTTTTTCCTTGATTAACTTTGCCCAGCCGATCACGAGGCGTTCGAGTGCTCCGTTGCCGTAGATTGGGAGAAGTTCCGTGGATACGAAGGCGATGCGCACGGATGAAACTCTAGCGGTAAAATCTTCGGCTTCGATGATTACGGTAATTCGAGTTTGATATGGAGAGCCGTGGTACATTTGAGCTATCTTGACCTCGAATATAAGCAACAACCGTTAAGGAGATCTCAGGAGTCGAATCGGTTGTGTTCGCTTTGAAGCGACCGCTAATGAAAGAAGATTCTGAAAATTATTGAAACCTTTAGATAAATTTGATGGGAACGAAGAAATTATTTTACTATTGTCTATCAATCCAACTTTTTTTATAGTAGATAGTAGATGTGGTTAATTTCAGCATGAGATGTAGGCGGTCAAAGATTGATGACATTACATAGGCTTCAGAGAGTGAGTTCCGACTATCTCGTGACCTTGGTCGTAGTTGCAGAGACCGAAAACCTCTCGGAGGCTGCATCGTTACTTGGAATATCGCAACCGGCCGTGTCTCAGCAGTTGAAAGCGCTTTCTCAAGCAGTTGGAGAGCGGCTCCATGAAAGGTCGGGGCATGGAGTGACGCTGACTCGGGCTGGTCGTGAGCTTGCGCGGGAGTCAGCGTCTTTACTTCGTGGCTATAGAGGCGTAATGGAGTACTTAAACTCACTAGAAAAAGGCGAGGCTGGAGTGCTGTCTGTTGCAGCCTCAAATACGGTGGCGGCTCACGTACTTCCAAGTTGGCTAATCAAATTTCGGCGAACTTACCCAGGTGTGCGTGTGAGCGCACGGTCTACGAACTCCGAGCTTGTGGTGTCGTCATTGGACAACGGAGAGATGGAGGTTGGATTAATTGAATCTCCAGAGTACTCACACTCCAAGGAGTTGGTCGAGCGAGTGGTGGGGGGAGACGAACTAGTTCTAGCTGTATCTCCGACGCTTTTGGAGTTCACATCAGATGAGATATCATTCAAAGAGATAGAGCAACTTCCTATGGTTTGGCGCGAGAGCGGCTCGGGGGTTAGATCAACCGTAGAAGCGGCGATGGTTAAGGCCGGAATCTTGCCTAGAACCGTCTTCGAACTCGCTGGAGGTGAAGCGGTGAAGGAGGCTTTGATTGCTGGACTTGGGGTGGGTTTCGTGTCGTCGTTGGCAGTTGGCCGTGAAGTAAAAGACGGACTGTTGCAATTGGCCACAATCGAAGAGCTAGGCCGTATTACGAGAGCTTTCCGCATAATCTCGAGACCCTTTGAGGAGCTTTCGATTCCAGCTCGTTCTTTCTACCAACTCGTAACTGGAAAGTCATAGTTGTCGGAAGCGTCCTTTGATACGACAGGCGGTTCCATCTAACTGTGAGAGTTCTTTGTGGGACCGATGTGATAGAGATTGCCCGAATGGCTGAAGTATTAGAGAGAACTCCTCGTTTAGTCGATCGCATCTTTGATCCGAGGGAGTCCGAGTATGCGTACGCCCATGTTGATCCGACTCCTTATCTTGCGACACGATTCTGCGCCAAAGAAGCGGTAATGAAAGTTTTGGGGAAAGGCATCGGAACGATAAGCTTTCGCGACATCGTTGTGGTACGAGTGCTACTTGAACGCCCGAAGATTGAGCTGACGAATACTGCTGCTACGATAGCGCGCAAAGTGGGCCTCGTAGATCTTGATGTTTCACTTTCACATTCCAAAACCATTGCGACGGCCATGGCTGTTGGCGTTATTCAAGACTAACCTGACTGGTTAGATCAGATCTATATCTATGGGGGCAACCTTTGAAAAAGATAGCTTACGTGACAGATGTACGCTTCTTAGACGACGAGATTGCGAAGCGTGGTGGCCTTGAGATGACCATTGACAACGTTGGCTTTGCGATCTCGAAGATTGCGTTAACGATGTTAGGAGGTAGCTATGGGAAACGGGTTCTGATAGACGTGGGTCCGGGTAGCAACGGAGCCGATGCGCGTGCTACTGCATTGCAACTTGAGAGAAGAGGGGTCAAGGTAGTTCTAAAAGAACTCAAGGATCGTTCGTCTTCGGATGTAGATGGAGTTGACCTCTATGTAGATGGAGTCTTAGGGGTGGGTGTAAATAGGGACTATCTGCCGCGATTACTACCCGATGACCTTCCTGTTTTGGCGATCGACGTTCCGTCGGGTCTTGACGCTGATAGAGGAATTGTGCATGGAGGATGCCAACGAGCTGATGTAACCGCTACCATCGGTGCGTTAAAGCCTGGGCTAATGCAAAACCAAGGTCCAGAGTTTTCTGGAGAGATCGAACTCGTTCTTTCCGACATCTACAAAAATACACTTGCAACCTCTTTGATTGAAGACAGTGACGTATTGGAGTACCTCCCAGCCTCAAGTCTTGCAGACCATAAGTGGTGCCACTCAGTCTTTACCTTGGCAGGATCCGAGTCGATGATGGGGGCGGCAGAGTTGTCGACGTTGGCTAGCTATAGAATTGCCTCTGGAATTGTGCATCTTTACTACCCCTTAGCCACACCTGTTAAGCAGGGTGTAGATCTGGCGCTGTCACCTGAGATTGTTCGCGTTGGCCTTGAGAGTCTTTGGGCCGAACCCGTCATCGACGCTGCCAAACGCTTTAGGGCGATAGTTATTGGGCCGGGACTTGGCCGCAGTTTGCAGATCTCGAACTTGGTCCGAAGACTCCTCGCCCATAGCAATGTTCCAGCTGTCGTTGACGCGGACGGCATCTTTGCACTTGGCGAGCCTGCTCGCTTGGAGAGATTGGCCAGGGGACGTAGCGCTCCAATAGTCATCACACCGCACGAAGGTGAGTTCAACTCATTCTTCGAGCCTATTGGATTGGCTGTACAGGCAAAAGAAGACCGAATCGACGTAGCTAGACGGGCTGCTTTAGCGTCGGCATCAATAGTGTTGCTAAAGGGCAGTCCTACGGTGGTTGCGACGCCGAGTGGTGTCGTGTATGTTGTTACCTCTGGCTCATCCCGCCTAGCGGTAGCTGGAACTGGAGATGTTCTATCTGGAGTGATAGGTGGTCTTTTTGCACGAGGCGTTGAGCCAGCATTAGCGGCTGCACTAGGTGCACATATTCACGGTCGGGCGTCATCTTATCTAGGCGGATACTCTATTAGAGCCTCAGAACTGATCGATGCTTGTTCCAGTTGGTTGTCAACCTTGGATAAGAGATGGCACGCCGGCCCAGAAAGTATTTAGGCTGATCTAAAGCGAGTGGCTATTGTAGTACCGGGATCGATGAGGAGCAGGTGTGACCTTTCACTCTAGGGCGGTGTGGGCTGAGATTGACCTAGTGGCACTGAAACACAATATCTCGTTATTGAAAAGAACCTTTTATCCAGCAGAGCTAGCTGCTGTCGTGAAAGCAAACGGATACGGTCATGGTGCCGTAGAGGTAGCAAAAACGGCTAGTAGGGGTGGTATAAGGACTTTTTGCGTAGCGACGGTTGAAGAGGGGGTGGAGCTGAAAGACGCCGGAGTGGAAGGACAAGTACTGGTTTTGATGGAACCAGAGCGCGAGTTTATTGAGGATGCTCTGGTAAACGACTTGACGCTAACGATCTACAGCGTTAGAGCTCTTTTAGAGGTTGTGGCATGCTGGGAACGCATTGGCAGGAGCGGAAGGATTTTCCCCCGACCGCGAGTGCATATTAAGGTCGATACCGGAATGCATCGGCTGGGTGTGACCGAGGATGAAGCACTGGAGTTGGCCAAGTTGGTCAAAGACAGCGGTGTTGTTTTTGAAGGTCTGAGCTCCCATTTTGCTATGGCTGACCGGGGAGAATCTGGTAAAGGTCCAACTTTGGAGCAAGTTGCCAAGTTTGAACGGGTGATTACTAAACTGGCTACGCTTAACATCCGTCCCCAGCTCCTGCACATCGCTAGTACTGCTGGAGGGATAGCATATCCTGCCGCTCGTTACGATCTTGTACGATCGGGGATAGGGCTATATGGGTACCTACCGAGTCCGGAGGTTAACTTAGTGGGATTAAAGCCGATTCTTTCTCTAAAGGCTAGAGTTTCAGCGCTCCGCAGACTTGAAGCTGGCGAGGCCGTCTCCTACGGTCTTAGGCGCCCTCTCGAGCGCCTTTCATATATCGCTACCGTTCCCATTGGGTACGCAGACGGTGTTCGAAGACTTCTCTTTGATAAAGGGCAAGACGTTCTGATAAAGGGTGAGCGGGTACCTATTGCGGGAACTGTGACCATGGACCAGACCTTGATTGACTGTGGGGATTTGGAGGTTTCACCCGGCGACGAAGTGGTCTTTTTGGGCCGTCAAGGCGTCGAGAATATTACGGCTCTAGAGTGGGCGGAGTCTTTGAATACGATTCCATACGAAATACTCACTTCCTTGGGCAATCGAGTTCCTAGGATATATGTTGGGGAAGATCTAACGGAGGAAGATACACTTTACCAATGACGCCTTGCGCTCACTTCGACGACTTGAGTAAACTTCCTACAAGTGAAAATATTACGAGACTTCGCTCACTCAATGAACAGGTACAAAGTTGTCAACTGTGCCCTCTATCTATAACTAGGACGAATGTAGTATTTGGCGAAGGTTCTCCATTGGCACGGGTTATGGTTGTCGGAGAAGCTCCTGGGAAAGATGAAGATGAACAAGGCAGACCCTTTGTAGGTCGCTCGGGCCAGCTGCTGCGCAAGCTGTTGGGAGAGAGTTTCGATGATCTGGACTCTGAGATCTTTATTACAAATCTTTTAAAGTGTCGGCCACCAAACAATCGGAACCCAGAACCTAAAGAGATTGATCTATGCTCGTCATACCTAACTCGACAAGTCGCTGCTATCTCACCGGAGGTAGTACTTGCTGTGGGAGCGTTTGCGGCTCGTACTTTGCTGAAGACGAAGCTGGGAATAGGGGAGTTGCGTGCGAAGGTTTACTTCGACGGCGAGCAGGTTGTCGTACCAACTTACCACCCGGCGGCTGCTCTTCGGGGAGGGCCATTGGTAACTACAAAGATGCGAGCAGATATCTCTTTGTTGAAACTTTACTTAGAGGGTCAGGCGTCAACATGTCCATTTCCCTAGAGGTATTGTCGGAGAAGGGTATGGTGGCTTTAGGCGCAGCTCTTGGCGATGATCTAACTCGACCATCCCTAGTTCTGTTACGTGGAGATATGGGAACGGGCAAGACACGCTTCGTTCAAGGTCTAGCGAAAACCTTGAACGTGGACAATCGGGTAACATCTCCAACGTTTCTTACAGTGAAGGAGTATCCGACTCCCAAAGGCAAGTTCATTCATTGTGATCTGTATCGGGTGTCATCAGAGCACTATCTTGAAGAGGTAGGCGTACTAGATGATCTTGAGCAAGGGGCTATCGTTGCGATCGAATGGCCGGGAAACTACATAGTGGATATGGAGATTATGGTAGTAGAGGTGGAGATCCGAAAGGGCAAAACCGATGCGTCTCGGTGGGTAACGTTGGAGGTTTGTGGTAGTGAACGTCCTCTTAGTAGCGTATATCGTTACTCTAAGTCCTTTAGCAAGGCGAGTACATAAGTGGCGTATATCTGTATAGATACGTCAGGTAATCTCACCTCTTTAACTTTGGCCGAAAAAGGTGCTGCAAAAGCTACTTTGACCCACGAGGGACCTTACCACGTAGAGAGTGTTGCGCCGCTACTCGTTGAGATCCTTGCAACTAACGGTATTCGAAAAAAAGATTTAGAGTTCGTCTCAGTAGTAGTAGGTCCTGGTGGATTTAGTGGACTTAGAGTAGGGGTGACTTTTGCATCCGTATTCGCGGTCGCTTTGTCGCTGCCGGTAGTTGAACTATCTGCTTTAGAGCTTAGGGTGCTTGGCATCCAGGGATCATGGGACTACGTGTTGGCTGTTGAAGACGGCAAACGCAAAGAAGTGTTTTTTGGCGTTTACCAGACTGACAAGACGAGGCAGATCCTCGTACTTGAAGGGCATGCAAAACCCGAGGACCTAGCCTCTTTGTTGTTGGAGGAAGTGCCAGATCTATTTGACTGTTCAAAAAGAGTCGTCGTGGCAGGTGGTGGATTGGCTAGATACCGCGAACAGTTGTCCTTTACCTCCTCCTTTAGCCTGGATGAGGGTGTGTCGATGGAGCAAAACGCAGAGGTGCTTGCGCAGCTATCCTTCCTTGAGTTTAGCTCCCGCCGGGCTATAGATCCAAAAGCAGTGACTGTTAAGTATCTGCGAGACGCGGATGCTCGCTCTAACTACTTGGTATTACGTAAACAAATTTCAGGGAGTGAAGTTGAAACGTAGTGCGTTGGTCGCCGACGTGATCGTTGTTCCAATGAAGAAGAGACACCTTAGCCAGGTTATGCGAATCGAAGCTAAAGTGTATCCACGACCCTGGTCACTTGGAATATTTCTATCGGAATTGAACCTCCATGACTCCAGGCACTACTATGTGGCTCAGTCGGGTCGTAAAGTAGTAGGGTACTGTGGCCTCATGGTGGCCGTTGACGAGGGTCATATTACAAACATCGCAGTTGACCCCGAGTTTTGGGGTATCAAGGTGGCTACACGGCTTCTCGTAAACGCATTTGAAGTAGGGCGAAGAACTGGAGTGAAGGATATGACTCTCGAGGTTAGAGCTTCCAACTCTCGAGCACAGAAGTTGTACTTCCGATTTGGGTTTGTTCCAGTTGGCGTTCGTAAAGGCTACTATCAGGAGAACAGTGAAGACGCTATAGTTATGTGGACCTACAATATTGACTCGCCTTCTTTTGAGGCGAGACTTAATGAGATCAAAGAAGGTCTTCTAACGGGAGAGGCCGATGGTAACAACTGACGAGCTTGACTTTCCGAAGAATCTTTGCGTATTGGGAATCGAGACCTCCTGCGACGAAACTGCCGTAGCAATGCTGAAAGACGGCGAAATCGTAGGAGAAAAGGTAATATTCCAAAACGATCTCCACGCGGACTTTGGAGGTGTGGTTCCAGAACTAGCGTCGAGGCAGCATGCGAGAGCGATATCTGATGCAATTTCACAGACTATGGAGCAGTCCAACGAGAAAGGACCAGAACGAACCGTCGATGCTGTTGCTGTAACGTACGGCCCTGGACTTGCTGGATCTTTGATGGTTGGCGTATCGGCTGCAAAGGCATTGTCTGTGGCGTGGGAGGTGCCATTGGTGGGAGTGGACCATATGGAGGGACATCTATTTGCAGGGACGTTGTTTACGTCGATCAAACTCCCCTCTCTAACGTTACTAGTCTCCGGTGGACATAGCCAGCTTATAAGCGTTCAAGCTCCGGGAGTATATGAGTATCTAGGTGGAACCCTAGACGATGCAGCTGGAGAAGCCTTTGACAAGGTTGCGCGTCTACTTGGACTGCGATTTCCCGGGGGGCCCGAGATCGAACGACTTTCTCAGTTAGGCGATGCAACGAAGATAACGTTTCCCCGGGGACTAAAAGGTAACTCTTTGGATATGTCCTTTTCCGGTCTAAAAACTTCAGTGCTTAGATATCTCGAGCGGTGTCCTTCAGCGAAGGCTGAAGACGTTGCTGCTGCCTTCCAGGAGGCGGCTGTCGATTCACTCGTTGACAAAGTGTCACTGGCGCTAAAAAAGGACAGGTATCGATCGGTCGTGATAGGAGGTGGCGTAGCCGCAAACACTTTATTAAGGTCTAAAGTGGAGATACTGTGTAGAAAAGCTGAAGTGGACGCGGTCATACCGCCGAAGTACTTATGTACGGACAATGGAGCGATGATAGCGGCGGCCGGCGCTTTTCGGTTACATGCAGGGTTCGTATCTCCCCTTGATCTCTCCATTAATCCTTCTTTGAGCCTCGTCTGAGAGTTATAGACAAGCAGTTGGGTAAAAACTTTGTTATCTTTGGCGGAAATTAGCACTCAAGAGGCTAGAGTGCTAAGTGGTCATTAAGAGGCTTGATTCAACCAAGGAGGCTTGAAGTTATGAAGCTCCATCCCATGGA
>JAKBGL010000047.1 GCA_021833085.1 Actinomycetes bacterium
AGCGGGCGACTCGGTGGGATTCCCCGGATTCTATTGGGAGACGCTTTGGCAAATCCCTGTCTCACCGAAGAAAGTGAGGGGTGACTGATACCACCAATGAGACGCAAGTTCCAAAGACCCCAAGGCGAGCGTCGATACCGTAAGCTGTTCGTCATCGCAGTGGAAGGTGTAAAGACCGAGCCGCAGTATTTCGCCATCTTCAACGACCAACAATCAGTGATACAGGTGAAGTGCCTCAAAGGCAACCTCAAAAGCTCTCCACCGCAAGTACTGAAGCGGATGGAGGATCATCTTCGGCGGGAAAGGCTGAGAATCTCCGACGAAGCCTGGCTCGTGGTAGACAAGGATCAGTGGACCGACAAACAGTTGGCCCGGCTTCATGACTGGGCTCAGGCATCCGACAACTACGGATTAGCCCTCAGCAACCCCAAGTTTGAATACTGGTTGCTGCTCCATTTCGAAGACGGGGACGACATCGCGTCGTCACAGGATTGCAACGACCGCCTCAAGCGATACCTTCGGGGTTACGACAAAGGGATCAACGCACGTAAGATCAAACCCGACCAAATCAAACAAGCCATCCGACGCGCCAGGCTTCGCGACGATCCTCCCTGCGCCGACTGGCCACGCTCCCTTGGCAGCACCACGGTTTACAAGCTGATCGAAAACATTCTCGACCTCTGAACCCCAATCAGATCGCTCCCCAAAGATACAGGACGCTCAGAGGCATCCTTTTTGTGGTGAGGCGATGAACAACGTAGTCCATTGCGGCGCTCAACGCTCCGAAAGAATGAACAATCGATCTGGCGGTATCAGCGATTCCGTGTCTTTGAACAAAATAGCGCTAAAGTTCGCATCTCTACAGGTCAATCTGAGTTTGGTCCACTAAGCCTGATTGGATGGTCAAAGCTTCAAAAGCCACTGCAAGAGATACTTTTGGCGTAGCTACCCAATGTCATTCAAATCGGTACATGGCAATCGACTTGTGCTAACTTAAGCTCCATGAGTGACCGAGAGTGGCACGTAAAATCCAGTTCCATTGCCACAGTGTTTCGACTCCGGGTTACGACCTAAGGGCACTTATTAAAAATTCTACCAAGAGGGACATACGGATCTATGTCCTCGCATCCCCACCAAACTCCATTTCCAAAAGCTCTTCCGATTTCAAGGTGTTTGGGAGGGATAGACACCGACTTGGATGGCCCGTACACGTCGTAACAGCGTACATGCGTATCCACGTCGCAAGCCAATTCAAAGTCGATCATCAGAGGGTATAGTTCTTCGTCCAAGACCAGATTACAGTCGTGAAGATCTCGATGACAGATACCGTGCTCGTGAAGCGTACGTATAATACTCACCACTTTTGGGTACATTAAATCAATATCCATAGCGGTAGCTTCCCGCCACCAGTCACTGAATGGGCCGCACAATTTTGACTTCATGCCAGCGTCGGAAAGTTCAAAAATTTCTGGCACTATACCGATAGCGGCAAGTTTGGGTAGATATTTGTGTGCTTGATTTCGATCGTTTTCATCACGAAATCGTCTAAAATGATAAGAACTAGACATTCCTCTATTCCCTATTTCGATACGTTACTTTGCCAACTAATTAATGGTTCTACAGTCTGCACAGTTACCGCTCCGTGGTCGTCAAGGCTACTTTTCCTGGGCACCGGGAGCTAGAGGTTCTTTAGATGAGCAGAGCCTCCATAATCGTTAAAGCCAACTAGTCGTCAGATTATAGCCGATGTGGCAAAAAGTCAGCAAAGACAGCGTATGGCACCAAATTAAGCAGTACCGTAAGCAACTTTGGTTGTTATCTTCGTGGATAGTAACGGATCATCCCACAAAGAGTTCACAGTGATCTATTCGCAAAAGTCGACCTTCACCTGAGTATATTGGGCTGCCTTCGACACCAACGATGCGCCCCACGTAACGCTGAAGATCTTGCCAGCCCCCAGAGGTGAGACGACAGACGACAGTTGCTCTGTCGTCGCAGCGCTCAACCACTGCGACAGACACGGGCTTTGAGGGCTGCCTAATCACACTGATTAAACGAGCTTTAAACCGCATCGCCACATCATCATAACCACCTGACACCGGCTCCATCACACAACCTCGCATCCAATTAACACCACTATGAGTAGTCACAATACTATAATCGCCACTTGGAGCACTATTGTTACTTGTGAATTGCAAGTAATCTAATAATTAGGGGGAAGTACTTAAAGCGCGCGAAGGAAACTATGACTTTGCAGTTGAGGCTTGTATAGCTTACGTTAAGATCTCCTCACAAGTGCTCGAAGTAGATCTCTACGACCGAGCATGCCAACGACCTTCCCGCCGTCGACTACAGGCAACGTTCTCAGATGATGCTCATGCATCAACGTAGCAGCCTCCTCTATGGTGTCAGAAGGATGAGTAGTTATAACCTTCGTCGTCATCGCTTCACCTACCGTGGAAGCCAAGTATCTCTTCAACTCCCGCTCAAATCTCCTTACAGCGGGTGGCCACGCAGCAACTTCACCTAGAGCCGTAAAGATCGTCGGTATGTGTAGTTGAGTCTCCTCTACCATGAGATCGTCGTCGGCTAACACTCCAAGTAGCTTTCCACCCTTGTCTACCACAGGAGCAACGGAGATGGAGTACCTTAAGAAAAACTTCGCGGCTTCTTCAACCGTCCCCGATGGATCCAACGTATGCAGCGAAGTAGACATGTACTCACTAACTAGCATCTCATTTGAACCGTCGCCACTATCTCTCGTTCCCATGACCTTACCCAACTCCTCTTGTTTGAACTACATTCCCTTTACTCTCGACACAATAGTGTCGTAGACAACCTGATCTTTAGCCACAACTACATGCCTACGTTCCGTATGGCCAATACCGTAAAGATCACGTCCGAGCCAATCCCCAACGACAAATCCCAACTCGTCAAGTAGAACAAGTGCACCCAGGTAGTCCCAAAGCGCAAGTCCTCTCGGTGAAACGTCTATAAATGCATCCCCGCTACCCGATGCAACCAAACACAGCTCAAGCGCCGCTGAACCAAGAGCACGGTACTGCATCCAACCTAAGTGTCTAGATGGGAAACCGTTTAAAAACACTACCGACTCTGAAAGAGGTTTTGCCAACTTTGGAGGCAGTTTTTCTTCGTTACGATATGCTCCACCACCTCTTACCGCCCAGTAGGTAGTCGCATCCGGAGCACCAATCAAACAAGAGAGCAGTGGTCCTTTGTTATCTACCACAGCAACGGAAGAGCACCAAAACGGAATACCTCTAGCTACATTAGCTGATCCATCGACCGGATCTACTACAGCAACAAAGTCCGCATCTGACCTAGTCACCCCAGACTCTTCTGAGTACACACCGAAACCATGGTCGTTTAGAATTTTCAAAGCGGCCTCATCAGCAACTATGTCACCTTGATGCTGACCACTGTGTCCTGAAGTACTTGACCAGTCCCTACAACACGCTGCGGCTTGATAGGCAGAACTAGCAGCTAAATATACTGCCTCCATAACCTCAACCTCCAGCTGAAAGTCGGTAGATAGCAGTGCTTTGAAGTCGGGTATAGACGGCGCTTTCAAGGTCGTTCCTCTCTATCTCTGTTCACAGCTTACTTCTTTCCACGCCGGCAGGGACGGTAGAGACCACAACCTAAGCCATAGCATTTGCGCTAAGCGTATCTTTAACTATTTGCTATTCCTCCATGCCAGTGGCACCCAACAAAGTACCTGGTATCAATAGCTAACACTATGTTGTTCTAACTAAGGTTACATGAACAAACCCGAAGAATTTTACCGAAATCTGACGATCAAATACAAAACTCTGCGTAAAGAGATCCGATGTCATTCTAGGCTTATAGACATATGGCAGTTATAGATCTCTCTGGGTTTGTAAGCCAACTAAAAGACCACCTAGTAGAGCACGACTTTCACATTCACGAAGAGAAACACTTCGTCGAGTCCTACTCCCTCATGCAAAGTTGGAGTATCTACCTGCACCCAGAAGACGCCTGCAACGGCCCCATGGATCTCAAGGTATCGTTGTCTGTTGGCGCTAGAGAACTTCTATCTTTTGAAGACAAAGTGTCAACCGAAGACGAGGCTGAGTTAAGGTCGTTTCCTCTTGAGGTAGACTTTGAGTGGGATCTCCCACCCATCAAAGAAGGTCTAGATACCTTAGTTTTAGCACTTGATCTCACTCGATTTGGAGATCTGGACTTTCCAATAACAGTGGGTATCAGACACGAGTATAAGACGGTAACAGATCAGCCACTTCGACACCTAATAGTTAAAGCTACTCACAACTTCTCGCTCAATCAGATCTACCTAGGAGAGGAGTTCCCCTGTAAATGCATCATAAAGGCTATGGAGGTATCGCGGCACCTCCTCGAACAGTCCTCTCAATGGCTGACCTCACCTTAGGAAAATGGCTCCTAGAAGGCTCCGTCGCAGACCCTATAGCGCTATTTTCATCTCAATATGTGCACTAGCGCTGTCAGCGTGTGGGCGTTCCTCTGGACAGTACGCCTCACAGGCCTGCGGTCTGGTAAATAGATCCATCTCGATATACGATCAAGCTGCAAAGGACCCAGGGGGTAAAGGCTCCGCCGCCAAAGAAGACGAGGCACTAACTTTACTCAGAAAAGCCCTACCACTTGCAGCTCTAGCAGCAGGAACCAATGGAGTCTGGCAGGCTCTCCAAGCGACTCTCTCTGAGTCCAACAGGGTACCTGAGTCACGACTCATAGGTGCACTCTCTCAGCAGTGCGCTGCCAACAGCCAGTATGCAAACATCGACATACCAGCCTCCACCGTCCCTTCGAGCTAGTGGCGAAACTCTAAACAGAGGTTTCATATTCGAGTCGACCACTATGCTCTACCTATGGCCCCAAAGCAGTGTTCCCTGGAGATTACGGTGCTCGCATCAGATCTCGACGGTACCTTACTAGGCTCTGACGGACAGGTTCCAAGTAGAAACATCTCCGCAGTCTCTTTAGCTAAAGACCGAGGGCTCACCACGTTTGCTGCAACAGCCCGTTCTCCAAAAAGTACAACCAAGATCTCAAAGATCGCAGGTTTAGGTCCCTTAGCGGTGTGTGCTAATGGCGCGATCGGTTACCTGGTCGATGAGGCGGAGTACCTTTGGCATGAAACTCTAGAGGTAATCGCAACTACCTCAATTATCAAATCAGTCAAAGACACCTTCTCTGACGCATACTTTGCACTTGAGTTTGGAACAGAGTTCTACTACGAAGAGGGATTTTTCCCAGATAGAGCCTTTATCAACGAAGTCACTACGGTCAAAGACATACTAAAGATCGATCAAACGCGAGCCACAAAGCTCGTGTGCCGAGCCAGAGGTGTCACACAACACCACCTAAAAGAGGTCATTTTAGACTCAACCGAGGAAGAGATCGCCATCAGCTTCGGCTCTGTAGATTGGGTGGAGATCCTGCCAAAAGGAGTTTCAAAGGGCTCTGGAGTACTAAGAGCCTGTGACTACCTAGGCGTTGAAGCGTCGAGGTTAGCTTGCGTTGGAGATCATCTAAATGACCTTCCTATGTTTGAGGTATCGGGCATCTCAGCAGCGGTAGCTAACGCACATCCCTCTACCTTACAAAAGGCCACTTGGACGGTTGCGTCAAACGACGACTGCGGAGTGGCCGAGGTTATATCTCGTCTCGTTGACATTTAAAGGTCCAAAGACACACAACTCAAGGGCACGACGCTTATCCATCTGCAACAGCCATCTCACACCCGAAAGCGAGTAGCACCACTTGGGTGAACAAGTGCATCTCCTACGCATAGGTGTACTCTTACAGCCTCTCTGAAGCTCATACGGTTGACACAGTATGCACGTAAGTGTTGAAGGTCCCTAGGTAGTCGAGGTAGAAGACTTTGAAGTCGTGCTCGTCGTCGTGGTAGAAGAGGTTGATGTGGTCGTGCTTCCTCCTAGCGTCGTAGTTGTTGTGCTCGTCGTCGTGGTTGACCGTGGGACCGTAGTAGATGTATGAACATGGGTCGTTGTGGTAGGTACAGTGGTCGTGGTTGTCGAAGGTGCTACCGCCGGTGCCGGACTAGATACGTAGACTGCAACCTGCCTAGGACGTACAAACAGATACGCAATAAACAGCAGAATGAACGATAGAATCAGGTACCAGGTTGAGCGACGAACTCGCTTTATAGCTTTCACCTCACACCATCTGTTGAATCACTGCCGAAGAGGACGAACTCGGAAGTAGATCCTCTGCTGAGAGCGCCTCGATAATACGTGCTCGCATCACTCTACCAGCGTCAAACTGCTTCGAAGGCAAGGTGCGAGCAACGACCCGAATAATGATGTATCCCAAAGATATAGACTCGATGCCGGTCACCATAGGGGGCGTCAACAGCACAGGAACTAATCGTTCGTCTTCTGCTAGCTCGCTGCAGAGTTCGTCCAAGATCTCTCGAGCCCTTGCCGAGGCTTTTTTTTCTGCGGGGAGTTGTACGTCTATAACGACCTGAGACCAGTCTCGAGACATATTCGCCACCTGAAGAATCTGCCCGTTTCGGATCGCGATCAACTCCCCTGCCAAGGTACGGATCTTGGTTATACGAAGTGTAACCTCTTCTACAGTTCCAGAAACCCCTGTCGTAAGTCCAACGCTAGATATTCGAATTACGTCTCCCACTCCGTACTGTCGTTCCGTTATTATGAAGAATCCTCCAAGCACGTCTTGAACCAGGGTCTGTGCACCAAAGCCCACGGCAACCCCGATTACAGTGGCGGGCGCAACCAAAGAGGTCAAGGGTACACCAAAGCGAATAAGTATCAGTACTGTAGCTGTAAAGTAAACGACGCTTCTCAAGCTCCAGTCGATAGCTTGAATTGCAGTGTGAACATACTTCGTCGGTTCCGACTTGATTAGGTCGCTCACTACCTGGTAAGCGGTAGCCTTCACAACTCGCCTCTCAGCGATATTTGCGACTCCATGAATTAGCCGAGCTACCAGAATTGAACCTAGAGCGATAAGGAGGATCTCTAGACCATTCGTTCTAGCCCAAGTTTCATAGTCAGCTACTTCGATCCCAAACAACACCATAGATGACCTAATACCTTAGCCACCAATTACCTGTAGTACGATCTTTTAAGAACTCTCTCGAGTCCGTTGAAATACAACTTGAACCAAAACGCAGTCCTATTGATATAAGCGCATGACGCCACCGAGCCATTAACGGGGCAACCTCCGTTATAGTTGAGGTGGCAGTAAGCCTGGATACACATAGCTTGAACAGGCTCAATCTGCGTACTCTCACGACACTCATTGAAGCAGGTTATGGTTATAAAGTCAGGGTTAGAGCTCTTTGTACCTTGCCACAGAGCTTCGTCGTTAGTAACATCATGCCTACAGCGATACCTCCTTTCGTAGTTAGCCCCTCGGTCTAACCGAGAGAGAGTACAAAAGATCATAGGAATGAGCCCGGTAGCAGATGGGTCCAAAGTTAGAGGGCTGTTAGTCGTATACGTCATCATATGTGAAGATGCGCTGAACCTCGAAGTGACCGCCCACTGTTCCAAATGACCCGTCATCACCTGTCCTGGATTGTCCAGCTGCAAAGAGCCGAACCCCGACAATATAGAGGCAAGTAAGTGTCACGCAGACGCCGAGTACTTCGTCGGGTTCCAAAAGAAGAAGTTTGTCACTCCTCACTTGGATCGTAGGTATTGAACATCAGTGCCGATCGGAGTTATCGTTCTTATCGGATATACGTCGATAGGTGTTTGCACCGTTGATTTCGTGTGTTCGAGCCAACGGACCCACTAAGGCAAGGAGAAAGATGATGGTTGAGTGCTAACTAAAGAAGATCTCTCTATGAGCTTCGTCCATAGAGATGAAGTGGTAGCAGTCTTCCTTTGTGCTTGAACCGAGAGCTTCCCTTTGCCAAGTAGTAACACTAAAACCAATGCTATGGCGACTGTGATACGCGCTCGCTTCAAGTACACAAATCCTCCTACGTAAAGTCCTCGGTTGGCTCACGTATCGACAGACACCCGATACACGCTTTTTATCCTTGAAACTACGTTCCCAACAACCCCGCAAGGTCTTCCATCTCTACCCACAGCGTTGCATTTGAGTCCACGCAGCTAAGAATCCCATCTCTTATCACATAGATAGCTGCCTGATCGTACCTTTTTGCAAGTTCAAAGATCGAATCAGGTAGAAGATACTGCTCGTTGACGAGGACTAAGTAACCAAGTTCAAAGTAGCTATCATCTAGAGAGGAACCTCTCGCCACGTAGTACTGCAAAGATAGCTCTATGAG
>JAKBGL010000048.1 GCA_021833085.1 Actinomycetes bacterium
CTGATTCGCCTATACCCTTTGCACCCAAAGGATTCAAGTAGGTGGGAGTCTCCTGGTGAAAGAGTTCGAAGCTAGGCAACTCCGCCGCCGAGATGAACGAGTAGTCAGAGAGATTACCTGTCTGTGGATTCCCATCTTGATCGTAAGAGAACTCCTCTAACAGCGCTTGGGCAACTCCTTGTGCAATCCCACCGTGCACCTGTCCTTCGGCTAGTAGAGGGGCAACAATTCTTCCGGCGTCATCGACTGCCATGAATCTCATCAGTTCCACCCTACCGGTCTCTATATCTACATCAACTACCGCAAGGTGTGCACCGAATGGAAAGGTAGAGTTAGCCTCAGAAAAGTCGAGTTCGTGAGATACCTCCTTTCCAGTTCCAGTAGCCCTTTCGAATATCTCTGCATAAGTCACCTTTGATGTGGGAACACCCACTACGTTCAGTCCATCTCCGTCAGGAGTAACCACGAGGTCACTCGGATTAGCCTCCAAAATCTCTGCAGCGATGTCTTTCGCAATTGCAAATGCACCTATCGAGGCTTCATGAACAGCGGAGCCGCCAAGTTGCAAAGATCTAGAGCCGAAGGTTCCAACTCCGTGGGGGACCACATCGGTATCACCAGTTACTACTTCTATCTTTTCGAGAGGAATGCCAAATATCTCAGAAGCGACCATCGACCAAGCAGTTCTATGTCCTTGGCCATGTGGAGAAGTGCCTGACCTGATCAGCAAACCACCACCTTCGATCAGTTCTACGCCACCAAACTCTGCGTTGGGGAAAGGATTCGTAATCTCAACATAGACAGATAGTCCAAGTCCAAGAAGGTTCTTTGACGACTCCTCAATACGTCTTTTTTGTTCAAGGCGAAGCTCGTCGTAACCCGCGCTATCGAGTAGTAGATCGAGAGCTCCAAGGTAGTTCCCGACATCGTAGGTAGCACCGGTTCCTGTTTCGTAAGGAAATGCCTCTTTGGGTATCAGGTTCTTTTTGCGCACATCACTAGGATCAATACCTAACCGATGAGCCAAAACGTCGATAACTCTTTCCAGTGCTTCGGTAGCTTCTGGTCGTCCTGCACCTCGATAGGATACGATCGGAGTTGTGTTAGTCACTACCGAGGTCGAACGAAACTCGATTTTAGGTATCCGATAAACCCCCGAGGCCATAGTCTTGGTAAGCATCGGTAAGAAAGCTCCGACGTTCGGGTATGCTCCTGAGTCCTGAATAACATCGATCCGATAGGCTACGAAGGTTCCATCAGACTTAGCCCCAAGGGTTAGATTCTGGACCTGAGCACGCCCGTGTCCCAAACCAACCATGTTCTCGCTTCGTGTCTCTACCCACCTTACTGCTCGACCTAGCTTTAAGGCTACCCATCCAACTAGGATCTCTTCGGGATACTGCGTCGCCTTCGCTCCAAAACCGCCACCGACATCGGGAGTAATAACATGGATCTGAGTTGGGTCTAATCCAAGACTGCTTGCCAACTGAGACTTAACTGCGTGCGGAGTTTGCGTTGACGCGTAAAACACGAGACGTCCATTATCATCAACGTATGCCATCGCCGCCCTAACCTCTAAGGGAGCAGGAGCCAATCGCTGATTTATTACCTTCAAGGTCACTATGATGTCAGATTGGTCAAAAAATGAGTCTCCGCTTAACTCACCAAATGAAGTCACTACATTTGAGCCCACGTCACCGTGGATTACCATGTCTAAGCCAAGTGCTTTCTCCGGATCCACAACTACTGGTAGTGGTTCATAGTCAACAAAGACCACCTCGGCAGCGTCTACTGCCGCTTCTTGACTCGTTGCTACAACCAACGCTACTGGTTCGCCTACAAATCGAACTCGATCCTTGGCCAGGAATGGACGATCCATCGAGGGTTTGTCTCGAAACATTGACCTCATCGGTGAAAGTTCTAGGTCTTTCGCGCTATAGATTGCCACCACTCCTGGCATAGAAGCAGCCTCAACTACGTCGATTTCAAGAATCTTTGCATGTGCGATAGTCGAGTTAACGTAGCAGATATGAAGCATAGAGTCGTGTTGTAGGTCGCCTACATAACTTCCACCGACAGTCAAAAGCTTAGGATCTTCGAGACGAAGTACCTTATTACCTAGAATCGACAAGAAGACGTCCTTTCTAAAACCTCAAAACGAGCCCCACCCAAACCTAGTTTGATCGTGACACCTCCCTACCCTCCCTAAATGAAGGGGCATTCAGCTGTTTTGATAACACCGGCAGACACATAGGAGACGGTCACATTCACCCAGATTCTCCGTTTGACCAGGCAATTTCAGCCAGCCGGAAGAGGCGTTGGAGAACTTGACTTACCAGACGGAGGAACATAAAGAGAGCTGCCAGGCATAATCTGATACGAGAACTCCCCGGGTTTTACAAGCCCAAACTCTTCTCGAGCAAGTTTATCCAAGAACGTGGGACTCTCGTAACGTCCTACCGTAGTCTGAAGCTGTTTATTAGTCCGCTTCAACGCCTGTAGCTCACCTTGAGCACTTTGGAGTTGCTTTCGTTCAGCCAAGAACTCCCCTGTTGGAAATACGAAACCAAGGTAGACTCCTCCAGCTACAACTAAAGTCGCCACTACAGCCAATCTCTTGCGGAGTCTCATTGTCATTGTCGTAACAAACCCCCTCCTCCAGCAAATCTACATTGATCGGCAAGTTCATACTCGATCTCAAGTAAGCGGTTGTACTTAGAGACTCTATCAGATCTTGCTGGTGCGCCGGTCTTTATTTGCCCGGCATTTAATGCAACCGCTAGATCCGCTATCGTAGTATCTTCGGTCTCTCCTGACCTGTGCGAGATTACTGTTGTATATCCAGCCCTGTGAGCCATCTCCACCGTCTCTAGTGTTTCGCTCAAACTCCCGATCTGGTTTAGCTTCACCAGAATGGAGTTGGCCACAACTTTGTCTATTCCTATCTTCAGTCTCTCTGAGTTTGTTACAAAAAGATCGTCGCCTACCAACTGAATCTTTGAGCCAAGCCTCTCAGTCAACAGCGACCAACCCTCCCAGTCGTCCTCCGCCATAGCATCTTCAAGTGACACAATGTCGTACTTGTCTATAAGTGACTCCCAGTAGGAGACCATCTCATGGCTAGAAAGTACTCGATCTTCTCCGCTTAGATGATATGCACCGTCTCTATAGAACTCAGAAGATGCCGGATCTAAAGCTAGCGATATCTCTTCTCCAAGTTTACGACCAGCGACCCCTATTGCAACAGAAAGTAACTCCAATGCCTCTTCGTTTGTGTTTAGGTTTGGGGCAAATCCACCTTCATCACCCACTAACGACGACAACGATCGTTCCTTGAGAACGTTTTTCAAGGCGTGATAGACCTCAGTCCCCCAACGCAGGGCCTCAGAAAAACTCTTAGCACCGTGAGGAACGATCATAAACTCTTGAAGATCCAAGTTATTATCAGCGTGCACGCCTCCGTTTATAACGTTCATCATTGGAACTGGAAGAACTCCAGAAGACAACCCTCCGAGATATCGATAAAGAGGGAGGTCTAACCCATTAGCCGCAGCCTTCGCCACCGCTAACGAGACGCCCAAAATAGCATTTGCTCCCAAACGTCCTTTATTTTGGGTTCCATCCAGATCGATCATCTTGTAGTCGATCTCTCTTTGTTTGCGAGAATCCATCCCTAAAATCGCATCACGGATCTCGGAGTTCACATTTGAAACTGCTTTTTCAACCCCTTTCCCACCATAACGTCGTCCTCCGTCACGAAGTTCAACCGCCTCAAGCCGCCCGGTAGATGCGCCTGAAGGTACTGTCGCCTTGCCGCTAGCACCACCACTCAGACGGGTCTCAACCCGCACTGTGGGATTACCTCGTGAGTCGAGGACCTCCATTGCATGAACGTCAACGATCTGAAAGCTTGACACGCCACAACTCCTAACTAAAAACTCATGAGGATTGATCCTAGGCTACAGTAAGGATATATGCAATGGGTCAAAACTTGAATCGAGTACCGACAAAGGTGCTCAAGGATTAATTTCTCCCTCCAAAGTCACTACTGCTTCGACTATCACACTTGAGAGCCTTCTAAAGACACCATCTAGATCAACCTTTGACTCTAAAGCCTCCAGGGCCGCTACGTAAAGACTGCTGGCTGATTTGGCATCGTCAAAGAGCGAGGCCACTTCATCAGAGTGGCTGGTAAGTAAGGCAAGACTACCCCCCAAACCCTTAAATTTTCTATACAGTTTCTCTGCCTTTAGAGTGGACGGTAGGTCAGCAGAGAGCCCTTCTAACACCGAGGAACGAGACTTCTCGACACGCTTTAGCTGTTCCCAGTTCGCCACCACCTCCGCTGCAGTGGTCGCCTGCACGTTGCCAAACACGTGTGGATGCCGAAATTTCAACTTCTTGTCAGTAGAGCTTGCTACGTCTTCAATAGAGAACCAGCCTGATTCTCGAGCCAAGTTCGAGTGGAATAGCACCTGGATCAGGATGTCTCCTAACTCCTCTCTAAGGTGGTCCATCGCTACATCCATCTCTTCGTTGGTCGCCACAGTCATCTCATCAATCGCCTCGACAACTTCATAACTTTCTTCTAGTAGATGTCTTGAGAGACTTTGATGAGTCTGTTCCGAGTCCCAAGGGCACTGCACTCTGAGTATACGAATTGTCTCCCAAAGTTGTCCAAGTTTCGACGACGGATTTTGAAAATCTGCCAAAAAGATTGAGGTCAAGTGATCTGGCTCGCTCGGTAGTGGCCATCTATACCCTTCAACAACCCTAACAGCTTCTTCTGCAAGTCCCAAGTGATAAAGGACGGTGACTTGAGAGTCGCTCTCTTCAGCAAGAGTCATTAGTTCGTTCACAAGATCGGCCGAGTAACATTGCATCACAAAGATCGATCCAGTAAACCGGCTTGCATCTGTCAACAAATCGTGACAGTCGACGACTGTAACACCGTCTATCGGGTCCAGATTAAGTGTAGACCATGCAAGGTCCAATACGGAAAGAGATGGATGAACCTCTACATTTAGATCCTCTAAATTCCTTAGCATCACAACGGTCCGTTCTCCAACGCTCGGAGATCCTGGCACGGCATAAAGGATCGATCGGCCAGATTCGGCCTCCTTTACGACTCGTTTAACAATCTCCTCATATACCTGGTCAAAACTCTCCGCTGACTCGTATAGCTGGTCGAGAACCACCACTTCCTTCTCAAAGCCTCTGCACCAACTCAGAAAAGTCTCAGCACTAGGATGTCGGGATGTCCTAAGGTACACTAGGTCGACTCCTTGGATCTGTTCTTTGATCCCAACGTCCAAGAGACCGTTGCTACCAGGACCTAAACCAACGATATCGACTTTCCCTTTACCCATCTTCAAAACGTTAGTAGGTCCGCACAACTAAGCTGTGTTTCCTAGGATGGAGTTGGGAAGAACCCTTTTTGAGCTACCGATGAAGGTTGCGTGGGTGGCAAGACCGCCACCTGTCCATTAGCTAAAGAGAGACTTCCGTAGGCTGGGTTTACGTACACCGAAGACGACTTTGCGAAGCTTTGAACATACTGCGCTAGCTTTATGGGAGCCTGGGAGCCAAGAAGCTGAGATACGATCGAGGGTACCGCCTGCGCCTCAGGAACTATGGGCTTAGATGTGACCTCCACTAAGTACCACCCCTGCCCCCCTTTGAACGGCTTGGAAACCTGGTTCACTCCGAGAGCTGATACGGCTGTTGAAAAGGTAGATCCAAAGGCTGAGGTATACTGCGACAGTAATCCACAACCTAAAACACCCCCATTCGCAGCTGTATTTGTGTCTTTAGAGTACTTTGTCGCAATAGTTGAGAACGAGGCGCCCTTCGAGATCTGAGTAGCCAAAGTACTAGCTTGTGACTGTGTAGAGACCAACACGTCTGAACTACAGTACTCCGTAAACGAGCCAACGTTTTGATTGTAGTAACTATTGATAGTCGAAGATGTCAGTGCCTTCCCGGCTAAGTGAGCTTCAAGAGTGTTTACGGCTGCAGTATCTGAGATAAGCTGAGCTTGGTAAGACTTAGGGAAAGCCGCAAAGACCGTTGTACCTCCAAACCCTGCCGACGCTACCGGATATGCCACAGCAAGAGCCGAAGAACTCACTTTGAGATGAAGACGTTTCAATGCCTCGTTAATCAGAGTTATCGAGATTCGCCTATTTAATATCTCTGCCGTAAAAGTAGAGGAAAAGGTACCAACGCCAGAACCGTAAATGGAACCTTGGGATTTTTCTAGTTGCGACACGAAAGACTTATTCGACGCCACTGACTTTAGTTCATTGAGGAGTTCACTTTGAGTAATTACTGTTCCATTTACCTTGGCTGCATACGGTGAAACAGAACACGCTGACAACAAAACACCTGCTCCAGCAGTAAGGAACACCTCTCTTAGATATCTAAGTCTCACACAATTCCCTTCTCAACTTCCTATGGCAGTTTCTATAGATCCAAGACCAGTTGTAAATGCGTTAAAGACCAAGGATACTTGACGAAATCCTCCAACACGCAACTGAGTCTTCACGATTTTTTATCAAACGCCGGTTCCAATCATCTGAGTTGCTATTTCGAGTCAGAGAAGAGGATCTCCCTACAGAACCTCTCGATGGTATCCAGCGACACTGTCTTTGACTCTAACGGAACTACTATCTCTTTCAAATTATCTTTCACGAGTGCTCGAGCATATAGTCTTTTCAGTCGAACGCTACGAGAGCGTGGAAGTTCTACCGGCGAAACCTTGAGCTCAAAACCCAGCGCACCAATCTTTTTCGTCACTGACAGCTCTCGAACACCAACTGCTAACAGCCTGACCTGTAGTCGAACTAAGCCAACAAGATTCTTGACAACAACTGGAGCCTCTCCAAAGCGGTCCAAAAGTTCGGCTTCAAGATCATCGACGTCTTGAAGGGAGGTTACACGAGCAAAGCGAGAGTAGAGGTCTAAGCGCAGGTCTGCTCTGTCTACGTAGGACTCGGGGATATATACGTCCAAAGGTACGTCAACACTAGGTAGTGAGACTACTTTTTCAACAGGCATGCCGTTTAGTTCCGCAACAGCCTCTTTGACCATCCTCACATAGAGATCGTAACCCACAGCTGCCATATGACCACTTTGGTTCTCACCCAAAAGGTTACCCGCTCCCCTAATCTCAAGATCACGCATGGCGATACGATATCCCGATCCAAGTTCTACGTTCTCCGAAATCGTCTTTAAACGTTCGTACGCAACGTCAGATATTTGGTCTGACTCTGGATAAAAAAGGTAAGCGTACGCACGCAATCCCGATCGGCCAACCCGTCCTCTGATCTGATGCAGCTGTCCCAAGCCCAAAAGATCAGCTCGATCGACGACCAACGTATTGACGGTCGGCATATCAATGCCCGACTCGATGATGGTAGTACAGACCAATACGTCGTATAAGCCCTCCCAGAAGTCAATAATTACCTGCTCCAAGAGACTCTCATCCATCTGACCATGCGCGACAGCAACCCTTGCCTCAGGCACCAACTCCCTCAACTTTTGAGCTACTACTTCTATGTCTCTCACTCGATTATGAACAAAAAATACCTGACCTTCTCGAATTAACTCCCGCCGAATCGCTTCAGATACAGCGAGTGTATCGTAGGGACCTACATGGGTAAGGATCGGCTGTCTTCGTTTAGGAGGTGTTCGCAAAAGCGAAAGGTCTCTTATTCCGGTAAGGGACATCTCTAGAGTCAGCGGTATCGGCGTAGCAGTTAGGGTTAGCACGTCGACACCTACCTTCAACTGTTTTATCTGCTCTTTGTGGCTCACGCCAAAACGTTGCTCCTCATCGACGACTAAAAGCCCCAAGTCTTTAAAACGAAGGTCCTTTGCCAGCAGGCGATGAGTCCCAATAACCACGTCAATCGACCCATCTGTGATTCCTTGAATAACATCTTTTGATTCTTTAGCTGTCAAAAACCGAGACAGCATAGCGACGTTCACTGGTTGTCCTTCGAAACGGTCTGAAAACGTCTGATAGTGTTGTTGGGCAAGTAGTGTCGTTGGAACTAGAACCGCGACCTGTTTAGAGTCTTGGACCGCCTTGTATGCCGCACGAATCGCAATCTCGGTTTTTCCAAATCCAACATCACCGCACACCAGACGATCCATAGGCTTAGGACTTTCCATATCTTGTTAGATCGGA
>JAKBGL010000049.1 GCA_021833085.1 Actinomycetes bacterium
CCGACTCACATGACCTCAACTTTTCGAACCGCCCGGTGCGGACCCGCATGCCGGGTGGTGTGGCAGGGGTGCAGCCGTCAGGCTGCCCCCTATGCCGATCACCTAAGACCATCCGACTGGCAGTTAGTTGTATCCCCTTGATATAGCGCGTACGTAGATAGTATGAGGTACTTAATGGTTTCAAGAAAAAGATGCCGAAATCTGGGTTAGGATTCGACCTCATCTAAGGCCACTTGGGGAACTAGCTCAGTTTCTCCGACTAGAGCACCTTGATAGTGGAACTTTCCACCTCGTAGCCAAGAGGCAACGGTTCCAACTATCGCTGCGCCGAAGGCAAAGTCGAGAGCGTCTCTCAACCCACTTTGAAATGCAGGGGCAATAAGATGAGGAAAGAAAGACCGGCCCGTTAGATAGGCTACCTTTGTTGTGGACATATGCGCGAGCGTCGGCCCAAGGAGTGTTTTGATTGGGTTAAAACCTAAAAACGCCGCAAAGAGGCTTCCTACCGGCGGCAGAGAAGCTGCAAAGTGGGCCGCCTTTGTTGGTATGCCTTGTTGAACCAGCCCAGAAAATAACGCATGTGGTAGAGACACGGAAAGTCCTACGATTATTAGAGAGAAGAAAATACCTATTGAGAGTACTTGGGCTGAGTTCTGGAATGTGATCAGCATTCCGGCTCCGGCACCCCTTTGATTGGGTGGTAGTGAGTTCATAATCCCAGCTTGGTTCGGTGCAGAGAAAAGTCCTCCAGCGAGTCCATTGACAGCGATAATGAGAGCAAACGTGATGTAGTTAAAGTTAATCGGGAGGAACTGTAGTGCAAGATACGTTAGTCCCTGAATCAAAATACCTAAGGTCGCAAATGGCCGGGCTCCGAAGCGATCTGAAAGCTTGCCAGCCAATGGACCAGAGGCAAGGAACCCAACAGTGAGGGGAATGAGATAGATGCCAGCCCAAAGGGGTGTTTGAGCGAAGGGGTATCCATGTTCTGGAAGCCAGATTCCTTGAAGCCAAACAATGAGAATAAACTGTAACCCGCCGCGTCCTAGTGCACCTAAAAGTGTAGCTATATTGCCGGCCGCAAATGCTCTTATACGAAATAGCTGAAGGCGAAACATTGGCGAGGGAGTCTTGGTTTCATAAACTCCGAAGCCGATCAGAGTTAGTACTCCACCAACTATTGCAGCAACCACTCCAGGGTTACTCCACCCCATTGTGGCGTGTCCATAGGGGAGTATCCCATATGTAATGCCTACCATCACGGAGATCAAGCCGGCGGCAAAAAGTAGATTGCCTATCCAGTCGATCTTTGCAGGCGTACGTATCCCTGTATCTCGTAGTTTGAGATATGCCCAGATAGTTCCAAATATACCAAAGGGGACTGAAACCAAAAAGACGAGTCTCCAAGAGACGGGAGCTAGTAATCCACCAAGGATAAGGCCTATGAATGACCCCGCCATCATCGCTATTGAGTTAATCCCTAAAGCCGTACCTCGCTCGTTGGAAGGAAACGCATCTGTAATGATAGCTGTGGAGTTGGCGAATAAAAATGCGGCGCCGATGCCTTGAAAGATGCGCATAATAATTATGTACAGGGCCGCGGATGTACCATGCATCCAAGTGATGGAGAGCAGTATCGAAAAAACGGTAAAAACAGCAAATCCCATGTTATACATTCGTACTCGCCCGAATATGTCGCCGACTCGACCGAGACTTACGACTAGCACCGCGGTGACGATCAAAAATCCCATGAGCATCCATAGTAGATAGGTGGAGTTGGAGGGAGTGAGCGGATTAACTCCGATGCCTCTGAAGATGTCGGGCAGAGATATCAATACGATGGATCCATTGATCGTCGCCATCAAAATTCCTATCGTAGTATTTGAGAGAGCTATCCACTTGTAATTCGGATGGCTGTTAAGAAATTCGGCGCTGCCTTCGTCTGAACCTTTAAGTCTTGTTCGCATGAGGCCTTCCTAATTTGAAGTTTTCTAGGTGTTCGTGCTTCACAGTGGTAGAACGAAGCGTATCTTTTCCGGAAAAGGTTGTATAGTACAAGTATATAGTGCTATTTCTGACAAGCGTCGAATATGTGTCGATTGTCACTCAAATAGAATTGGCAACGCCAATTCTTATTCTCTTCTTGAAGAGTTATCCCTAAAGAGTAATGTGCTCAGGCTCAATCCGATCTTCGTATACGGCGTCTCCTTGACGGTAGACGTGGTAGGCACTTTTTCCTGGAATCTCAGTTATAGCCTTTAGGAGAGTTGCGCCCTTGTAGTGTAAACCGACTCCATCTTCTGTAGCGTAACCATCGGGAAGTGTACCTTGTTTAATGAGAGCTTGAAACGTTGGTCGGCGCTGGCTCTCTGAGTCGTAGTGGACTCCATTGGATAATGGTATAAATCCTAGACCGTTAGTGACTGGCTGAAGTTCAGGGCCGAAAGAGTCGGTGGTACCACCGATGTGCCAGCAGATAGAACCAGCCGAAACTCCACCAAGAACTACGCCGATTTGCCAAGCTGTGTGAAGGATCTTTGGAAGGTTATGCAGCTGCCACAGGGCTAATAGGTTAGCGACGCTCCCACCGCCTACCCATATGACATCAGAGTCGAGAAGGTACCGAGAGGCATCGGCAACGCTGGGCATGGGGAAAAGTGAGAAGTGTCTAGTCTCGGTTTTGGCTACGCGACCAGCCTCGCTTAGCATGGCCTGGAGAGACCTGTCATCCCCGTTGGCAGTATTAATGAACGTTATTATCGGTGATTTGTTATTTGGATCGGAAACCTCAATCGCATAGTTGATCAGTGACCCGAACTCCAGCTCGGTGTAACTACCCCTTTTGAGTCCACCAGAGGTGGCGATGATCGTAGGTTCGGCGGCCGCCATCGATCTATTATACCTCTCTAGAGATCGCCTTCCAAGGATCTATACTAAAAGAACGCCTTACTTTTCTACAGCTAACGCATTTTTGGCTGAATTGATGGGTAATCTAAACTGTTGGGAATTCTAATGCTTCATCATTGGTTGACTAATGCAAGTATTATTCCCACCTGAGGATGTCTCAGACCGTTCCGTTTTGGGGATAACACAAGTCGGTAATCGATCAAAGTTGAGAGGAACTTTCGCGTTGGTTAGAACTATTAAAGAACATAAGGGTCTGATACTCCTGTTGGCATGCGTCGGGCAGTTCATGGTTATTCTTGACGTCTCTATCGTCAACGTAGCTTTGCCTGACATGAAGAGTTCTCTGGGTTTTACAGATTCCGAGCTTCAGTGGGTCTTGAACGCCTACACCCTATCCTTCGCTGGTCTTTTGCTGTTAGGAGGAAGGATCGCTGATATTTTTGGACGTCGTAAGGTGTTTATGATTGGGCTTGGAGTCTTTACGCTTGCTTCAATGTTGGGGGCAGTTTCGACGGACCGTAGCGTTTTGATCTTCGCACGAGCCGTCCAAGGTCTAGGCGCGGCAATCCTATCTCCGGCTACCTTGACGATCATAACTACTACTTTCTCTGAAGGGAAAGAGAGGGCCAAGGCACTCGGGGTATGGAGTGCGGTAGCGGGCGCCGGTGGGGCAGCAGGCGCACTACTTGGTGGCGTTCTAACTGACCTGTTGAACTGGCGTTGGATCTTTCTAATCAACATTCCAATCGGCGTCGGCGCTGCTTTTCTAACGTTCCTATATCTGTCCGAGCTGAAGCGAAAGTCAGATAAGAAGGTTGCACTGGACGTTCTTGGTTCAGTACTCATCACTTTTTCAGTGACGGCGCTTGTATACGCTTTGGTAGAAGGTGGAAGTTTTGGCTGGACTAACAGTAGAACCCTTTTGTCCTTTTCCCTATCGGGAGCGTCTCTAGTATACTTCTTGATTCATGAAGGCAAGGTGGCGACTAATCCAATCGTGCCTCTGGGATTACTTCGATTGAGGCAACTTTCGGTCTCAAACATCACGATGTTCTTTGTGGGCGGTTCTGTCTTTGCGAGCTGGTACTTTCTGTCGTTGTTTATGCAGCAGATCTTGGGGTACAGCCCGTTGAAGGCAGGGCTGGCCTTTGTGCCTCAGACGCTGGCTATCGTGGTTGGTGCTCAAATCTCATCTCGTTTGGTTGGAAAGATCGGTGTTAGACCTCTGATTGTTGTTGGACCTATCATCTCCGCGGTCGGACTCATGTTGTTTCATGGTATCTCTATCCATAGCACCTATCTTGGTTCTCTTTTTCTACCGAGCGTACTTACGACACTCGGAGTTGGACTTGCCTTTACTCCGCTAGCCGTGGCGGCAACCTCTGGTGTGCATCGAAGTCAGGCAGGACTTGCTTCCGGCCTGCTCAATACCGCAAGGCAGCTTGGGGGCGCAGTGGGGTTGGCTGGACTTAGCTCGGTTGCTCTATCCTTTACAACCTCAGATACGAAAACCCTTATAGCTCAGGGAAGGTATGGTCTCCATGAAGCTGCTCTTGTGGCGGCTTCTGCTGGATATGCGAGATCTATGGAGATCTCTGCTGTGATAGCGTTGGTCGCCGCAGCCTTTGGTGCCACTTTGGGCGGAAGGCAAAGGCGCATGGCTAACTCTAGTGATGAAGCTATGGCTGTGGACACCAACCTTGGAATAGAAGGTGTTTAGGAGCACTTCAAGGTCCAAGGGGATAGTGCATGTATTTGTGAATCGTCACCGTTAGTGTTGGATCAGTAGTAACCCGTGCTTTGCCACTGCGTTAGTAACCTTGATGGAGACTAGAGCTAACTATGGCTATAGTGTGATATCATTATTGGCTAGCTTTTTTGACACGTGTTCGGCCTAAGACTCTGGGCTAGCCTTGATGACGTCTGATGGGGAGTTAATCATGAGAGAAGATACGTTGATCTGTTTTTTGGGGCCGTTGGGAACCTCAGACCACAGGGCTATTGAGCTATTCTCTGGTATTGGTGACTACGTCCCCTTGCCGATGACATCGATCTCCGAGATAGTACAAACCGTCAATAACACCCCAGGTTGCTTGGGTGTGGTGCCGCTTGAGAACTCAACCGATGGAGAGCTAACTACGATTTCAGACAAGTTGATATTTGATGCTACTGACATACGAATTCAGCAAGAGTGTGTACTCGCTGAAGTTATAAGCGCGTACGGTCTTAGTGATATCTCGGTGGCCACCACGGTCGTTTCTCATCCTCAAATTTTGGAACTTTGTTCTCGTTTTATTAGAGAGAGGGGGCTAAATACTAGACATGCAACGTCTACCTCGGAGGCGTGTCGAATAGTAGGACGCGAGCGCGATGTTACATTGATCGCTCTAGCTCCTCCAGCAGTAGGTGGTCGCCTCGGTCTGGCGGCCTATGACGATACGGTTCTGGACGTTCCTGAGATACGGACTCGATACGTGCTGATAGGTCAGACAATAGCAGCAGCTAGTGGATTTGATAAGTCTGTTTTTGTCGTGACTCCGGCTTTTGATGCCGTCGGAGCGCTCTCTGGCGTGCTGTCTTCGTTTACGAAGCACTCCGTCAACATGTTGTCGATCCTCTCTCGTCCACTACAGACCAAGATCGGTTTACACAGCTTTTATATCACATGTGAGGGTCATATACGCGATCGGGCCCTTAGGGACACCGTAGAAAGTCTGTTGGAAGCGGGGCACTCTGTAAAACACTTGGGTTCTTTCCCTCGTTGGAAAGGAGCTGAGGTGACTACGCCGTTTGCTACTTTACCGCTTGGCTCTATTGAGCCAGATGACTTGAAAAAGAAGACCGTTGCGGACCTCTTAGGAGTTTAACCGGCTATGAAGGTTGCGATTTTGGGACTTGGCCACATAGGTGGTTCTTTGGCGAAGGCACTGTTTTGCCGTAATGTGGAGATTTGCTGCTATGACAGTAACCGAGACACGGTGGCAAGAGCTGTCGATAGTGGTCTGAGTTGTGTCTACGATATCTCTGATGCGATAGTTGAAGCAGACCTGATCGTTCTAGCTGTACCAACGACATCAGTCTTAAGTGTCCTCAAAGAGGTGCTCGGTCGATTGAAAATACAAGGAACTGTGGGCCGAAAGGTGGTTATCTCAGATGTAAGTTCGACTAAGTCAGAGCTAATGGACCGAGTCTTTGAGAGCGTAAAAAACGCTTCATCTCAGGTTCTGGAGGTTGAGTACTTGAGCCTCCATCCCATGGCGGGGAAGGAGGGGAGCGGGTTTGACTCCTCAGTTAAGGAGCTTTTACTAGCGAGCACTTGGGCAATACTGCTTGAGCGAGATCCTAGCTCTTATGCAGTCTCTTTGGTGATGAAAGTTATAGGTTCTCTTGATGGAAGAGCCTTGTTTGTCGATCGAAATACTCACGATGAAGCCGTTGGATTAATATCCCACATTCCACACCTTTTGTCGTTTGCCTATACTCAACTCGTTCAAACCTCTGCTATAAGAGACATTGCCTTGCCATTGAGGGCAGGATCTTTTAGAGATTTGACAAGGGTTGCAAATACCGATCCTGACAAGGTAGCTGCGATGGTGGTTCCAAATCGAAGCAGCCTCGTTGCACTTATCGACGACTTCATGGATATTCTCAAAACGATGAGATCGAGTATCGATAGCCAAGACCGGTTTTTGGAGTTTGCATCGCCGCTTTCAAACTTCCTAATGGTACATGGCGGAGTCTCTGAAACCTACGTGGAAAAAACCTTGACTGTGCATGGAGATAACCTAAACTCTGCGTTGTTACAGCTATCTAAAGAGGGCGGACTAGTTGACTCGATTGCCAAGGTCCTCGACCAAGATATTTTCGAGATCTCTTTCTCGGTAAAATAGCGCTGCCTAAGATTCGAATTGAATGGCAGTTCTAGATGATAAGATGGGCTTTAACTTCTCGTCGATTACCTTTACATGTGCGGGGTGCTTAGCGTAGATTTGGTACGACTCAAGATCTAAAAACTCTGCGACTACGGCGAAGTCGCAGTTTGTGCTTGGAAGTGCCGCTCCTTTGCCGGCGCGAAAGCTTTGAATCTGTGGGATCTGGTCTTTGAGCGCTTCCAAGGCGATCTTCAACCTCTCGACCTCTTCGTCTTTCGTCTCTTGATTGAAGGTAAATAAGGCGCAGTGGGTTATCAACGATCGACCTTTCATAAAAGATATCTGGTCGCAAGTTTACTGTAGAGATCGAGACGCTCCGCCGTCAACTACGATGCTCGCTCCGTTGATGAATCCAGCTTGGCTCGAGCATAGAAAGGCGACTACTTGTCCGAAGTCCTCAGGAGATCCTATGTGTTCGTCCTCTCTCACTGGCCGCCCTTTTCGAAGGTTACGTAAGCGGTCAGTTAAATGAAGACCTGGTTGTACGGTATTGAAAGTTATCCCACTTCGCGCATAGGTGTGTGAGGCTGACTTCATGTAGGCAGTAAGGGCTACGCGTGAGGTATTGGAAAGTACCATATTTTCAGCGGGTTCTCTGACATAAAAGGATGTGATAGCCACTACGCGCCCCCAACAACTGGTTTCCAGGTAGTCAAGCGATCCCTTTATAAGCGCGACCATAGACAGGAAGTTTGTTTGGAGAGCCGACTGCTCATCATCTAAAGAAAGATCAGCTACGTCTCCTGGCTTTGGGCCACCGCTATTTAGTACTAAAATGTCGAATCCAGCTATCGATTCAAGTGCCTTTGTTAATGCGACTTGCGCCCCTCGTGGAGAGGAGAGGTCACCTACTACTGTGGTTATCTTGACAGAGGAAGAGATTTCGGACAAAGCTTGGTGGGCGGTTTCTAACTTAGAAGGGGTCCGGGCGATCAAGGTTACATCTACCCCTTCTTTGACAAGCGCCCGTGCGGTTTCAAATCCTAAACCGCTCGAACCGCCTCCGATGAGCGCCCTTTTCCCACGGATCTGAAGTTCCATCTCAAATATCGTATTGGAGTTAGACGCAACCTCCTACATTATCCGATATTTGATAGTTTCACCAAGTACTCGATGATCTCTTTATGATGTTGGTGTAATCCGTGGCATTTTCATCAGTCACGCCGAATCCCCGTCCGTAAGAGCGGGGAGGGATAGGCGCATATTAGCTCGGTCTCCTTTGGTTCTCTATGTATGTCCTCAATACATGTAACCATTCAGGTGGTTAGAAGTTGACCACCTGAATGGTTA
>JAKBGL010000050.1 GCA_021833085.1 Actinomycetes bacterium
AAGTCACTTCTGGTCGCCCTCATATGCAGTCATCTCTTGTGGTGGAGCACCATTAGAGACGGTGAAGAAGTACATAGAAAACCAGAAACTCCCTAGACGTAAATCAGGGAGACCAAGAAAGAACGAGGTCGTTTGACCTCTCCCTTACGGAAGGGGATTGCGCTCCCGTTGGTTCAAAGCACTCATCATCAGGGCCAAAACCTGGGTTCTCGGCGTTCACGAAATGCAAGAAGTGCTTCTTTTGCATCTTCAGAGTGTGCACTTATAACCTGCGCCTGAGACTCCCGCTCCAACGCCTGCTCTATAGTGGAACTGTAGGACTCATTTAAAAGTTGTTTCGTCATAGCCAGCGCTTGCGAGGGCAGATCTCGGAGGCGACGAGCCCATTCCATCACTACCTCATCGATCTCTAACTCCATTACCACCTTATTAACCAGGCCTAGCGCCGCCGCCCGATTCGCATCGATCGCGTCTGCAAAAAACGCTATCTCTTTAGCCTTGGCCAAGCCCACAAGTCTAGGTAATAGGTAACTACCCCCAAAGTCCAACGATAGCGCTCGTTTGGAGAAGATCTCAATAAAGCTAGCACTCTCTGAGGCAACGACAAGATCACAACCTAGAGCCAAGTTGCAACCCGCTCCAGCCGCCACGCCTTGGACTTGAGCGATCGTGGGTTTAGGGAGGTTGTGGAGATGAGCTGCCACCGCTGAGATTCGCCTCATTCGAGTCAACGGATCTATCGCAACACGCGTTTGATCTCGGAGATCGGCTCCTGAACAAAAACACTCGGATCCTCCCGTCACGACCAATACCCTCGCATCTGAAGACTCAAAGCGTCCAAAGAGAACGTCGAGTTGCTCCCACATCTCATGGGTAATGGCATTTTTCACCTCGGGTCGCATAAGTGTCAAGGTAGCGATACCGTCTTCTTCCAAATAGTTGATATTTTCCACTCTTGCAAGATACCAAGACTTAGCGTAAGAAAACAGTCACCTCGACGTTGACACCGACTTTAATTTCGTGAGCCAAGTCGAAGATCACAGCTAGTAAACACTCTCACTCTGAAGTAACGTATTTTATTATCATGGATAGCTATACGGACAATCAGGGACAACTTCAAGACCCGCACACCGGACTTGTCGCAGAGGTTAGATTCGTCCAGCCCTATCTAGCTCGGAAAACCTATATCTGTCCTACATGTAGTTATGAGATACTCCCCAAAGTGGGACACTACGTCGTCGTTCCAATTGAAGCTCCAGACATGCGCAGGCACTGGCATAGAAGATGCTGGGAGAAACGAAGACAATGAGCTAGAGTTAAAGCCCAATACCTTCTAATGCAGACAAGAGATCGCCTTTCAACTCCTCCCAAGGCTCGACTCCAAAGGAGAGTCTGACTAATCCAGGGTGCGTACTCTCTTCACCTTTGTGAAATGCCCTTCTCTCCGCCAAGGACTCGACTCCTCCTAACGAGGTGGCTCTGTGGAAAATATTTAAAGAGTCAACGAAGGCATCGGCTTGTGCGGATCCTTCAAAGATTACGCTCAGCACGCTGCCGCCGCTTTTCATCTGTGTCTTTGCCACAGCAAGTTCATCGTTATCTCGATGGTACGGATATCGCAACGACTCCGAACCGATGCGATCATACAAAACCTCAAAGGCACTGTTCGCGTTCGCTACAGCCCTTTCCATCCGAATCTCTAAGGTTTTTAGCCCTCGAAGAATAAGGAACGCGTCCTGAGCAGACGCAATAGCACCAAAGAGAGATCTACGCATCTTAAAGTCTGCGTCTAAGTCTCTATCGCGTACAACAACCGCCCCTCCCAAGACGTCTGAGTGGCCTGAGATCGCCTTTGTCAAGGAGTGAATGACAATATCTGCGCCAAGGTTCAAGGGTTGCTGTAAAATAGGTGTGGCCAAGGTACTGTCCACCGCCACAAGCACACCACTTTCCCTGCATGCAGAAGCGATCTCCGATATGTCATAGACGTTTAGCTCAGGGTTAGAAGGTGACTCGAAGAAGAAGATGTCTCCAGGTCTCGCACCTTTTAGGAATGTCTTTTCACGTATCTCACTCGGAGTTGCATAGGCTAGGTCCAACCGCCCGATTTTGCCTAGAAACTCCGAGAGTCTCCTCGTTCCGTTGTAGGAGTCACGAGCTAGATAAAGGCGTTGTGACTTTGACATACCACCGATCATCGATGCAATAGCACCCATCCCCGAAGCAAATACACTACAGAGTCCGTTCTCTAGTCGACCAATCTCCTCTTCAAGGTACTCCCATGTCGGATTGGTATCTCTTCCATACACGCTCCGTTGTCCCTTGTAGTAGGTGGCGTTCAAAGAAATTGCTGGATTTGGACCGTGCAAGTACTCCTTTGGCGTTCTAGTCACGCGCGAACCTGTACACTCGATAAGAAGATAAAGTCAACCAACTCTCCAATCATCCCAAGTCCTATACCTCTACGCAGTCGCAATCTCCTCGACGTTCACGTCCCGAAAAGTGATTACTCGAACCTGGTTAACAAAGCGTTGTGGGCGATACATGTCCCATACCCATGCATCTCTTAGAAGGACCTCGACAAACTCCAAGCCTCCATCTGAAGAGCGAACCTGTAGTTCAACAGAGTTAGCAAGGTAAAATCGGCGTTCAGTCTCAACGACATACTTGAACAAGGATAGAACTGAACGGTACTCTTGATAGAGCGCTAACTCTATCTCAGTCTCATATCGCTCAAGATCCTCGGAACTCACTGTGAGGCCCGACGTTGCTTCAACACAACAAAGTAAGGGCGTTCGAAGAAGAATCGCCCCGACAAGTTAACGCTTTTCCTTGATCTTGGCGGCCTTTCCAACCCGATCGCGTAGATAGTAAAGTTTGGCGCGCCTCACATCACCTCGAGTTAAAACCTCGATCTTTGCAATGATAGGGCTATGGACTGGAAAGGTTCTCTCGACTCCGACGCCAAAGCTGACCTTTCTAACGGTAAAGGTCTCATGAACACCTGAACCTTGTCTGCGTATGACTGCGCCTTGAAACATCTGGATACGTTCTTTGTCACCCTCCACCACTCGAACGTGGACTTTCAAGGTATCTCCTGGCGCAAAGTCAGGAATGTCGCTTCGAAGTGAGTCTTGATCAACGATATCAGTAGCGTGCATTTTTGTCCTCGGATGGTTTAACTATCTTTTCAACCTTTTCAGAATAGCCGTTCTCACGCAAAAACAGCACTTCCTCATCGGACAATACAGCGTCTTTTAGGAGATCTGGTCGACGCTCGGCCGTTATAAGAAGTGACCGTCTTCTTTTCCAACGCGCTATCTCTCTATGGTCTCCACTGAGCAGCACATCGGGCACCTTGTAGCCTTTAAAGTCAGATGGTCTTGTGTACTGATCGTGTTCCAATAGACCGTCTTCAAAGCTCTCGCTTCGGAATGACTCCTCATTACCGAGCACGCTTGGCAAAAGTCGTGATACTGCTTCCAAAACACATAACGCCGCTAGTTCACCACCAGCTAGTACAAAGTCTCCGAGGCTAAGCGTTCTATCCACCAGGTGCTTCTCCACTCGGCTATCAACGCCTTCGTAACGACCGCAGATAAGGGTAAATCCTGAATAACAGGAGAGTTCTTTTACAACCCCTTGAGTCAACGGTTCGCCGCCCGGAGACAAAAGAACGACAGGTCGAGGTACCTCGTTACTCTCCACAGCTTCAAATAACGGTTCACACTTCATCAGCATCCCCGGTCCGCCCCCAAATGGTACGTCGTCCACGGATCTATGAATATCGGTCGTATAGTCCCTGGGGTCGATGAACTCTAACTTTAAAGAACCGACCTGTTGTGCCTTGGCTATAACCCCAAAACCAGCGTAGTTAGCTAATTGGTCTGGAAATATCGATACTACTGCGACTCTCATGCCTAAATGTCAAACAAGCCTGAGGGTACATCAACCACGATTATGCCCTCTTCCCTTCGAAACTCCCTCACAAAAATCAAGGGAACAAGTTTCCCGTCTTCAAGAACCATAAGGTCAGATGCGGGGTTAGCCTCTATCGATGCGACTACTCCCCTGTCGATATCTTCACCATCGATAACCTTCGACCCAATAAGCTCATGTATCAGAAGTTCATCCTCATCGTAGCTAGTGGCATCTCCAAACAGCGTGGCACCTTGAATAGCTTCGGCTGCTTCACGAGAGTCCACGCCAACAAAGTGGACTATTAGTCGATCCTTGTACGGCTTCGAAGAGGAGATCTCCAACTCAAAACTTCGCCCGCCTTTTTGTGCGGCGAGTCTTGCACCACTTTCAAAGCGACCAGGAACGTTCGAGATCGGCTTCACTAATACATCGCCATTTAGCGAGTGGGGTTTTGAAACCCAACCCACCTCTAACTGGTCCAGCATCCCTAATCCGTTACCGTAAAGCCATCTAGTTTGGTCTACGCTTAGGTCTTCCACCTTGTCCATAAGGTCGTCTTTGTCCAGGTCTTGAGGGTCCCTTCTTTCCATCGGAAAACTCGACCTGGGTTTGAAGACCACTTTTAGCTCCAGCTACTTGAACTAGTGCTCTTATTGCATTTGCAATACGGCCACCTTTTCCTATAACCTTGCCTAAGTCCGATCCAGGTACTTGGAGTGTCAATCTCACTGACTCGCCTCTCATCGAGCGTCTCGTCGTAAGATCACTCTCACGCATCAACAAAGAGGAGGCTAAAAACCTAAGAAGGTTCTCCGCGCCGTCGGCCCTAGAGGTATCGACGTTCCCGTCTACCTCGCTTGCGTCTTCTGGATGTTGCTCATTGAAGTCACTATCCACGATCAGCCTTAGCCTTTTTAAACTCGTCCATAGCCCCTGATATCTGGAGAAGCTTTTCGACGCGCTCTGATGGTTGAGCTCCATTCAAGAGCCACTTTACGGCTTTAGCGTTATCGATACTTACCTCAGAGGGTTCGGATCGAGGAGCGTAGTGACCTATGATCTCAATAAACTTTCCGTCTCTAGGAGAGGTCGAGTCAGAGGCAACGACCCTGTAGTAAGGTTGCCTCTTCTTGCCAAATCTCGTTAGGCGCAGTCTTACTGCCAATTAAACTCCTTGTTCGTGGGGAAACCAACGTCTCCTCAAAGTACTAAAACAACCAATAGGTCATACTACCATGTCTTAACGTCTGTTCTTTCGTCCCTTTTTTTGAGGCCTTGCCTTTGCTTTTCGCTTAGTTGCAGAAGCAGGTCCAATACCCATCGAACGCATCATCTTTTGCATCTCTTTGAACTGTTTCAAAAGCGCCGACACATTAGCAGGGGTAGTACCCGAACCCCTCGCAATTCGTGCTCTCCGGCTTGAGTCAATAGATGCTGGGTCTGAACGTTCTTTCTTGGTCATCGAAGAGATCATGGCCTCGATCTTGCCAAGTTCACCTTCGTCTATCTCAACGTTCCGAAGCTCCTTGGGCACACCAGGCAACATGGAAAGCATGCCCTTTAGAGACCCCATCTTTTTAACTTGGCGAAGTTGCTCCAAGAAGTCGTCAAGGTCGAACTTTCCCTCCATGAGCTTTTTAGCGCCACGCTCAGCGACGTCTTCATCCATGGTTCTCTCAGCCTGCTCGATCAGGGTGAGAACGTCTCCCATACCTAGAATCCTAGATGCCATTCGGTCGGGATAGAATGGACCGAAGTTATCCAACTTTTCGCCGTCAGAAGCAAACGCTATCGGTTTACCCACAACCTCTTTGACCGATAGAGCTGCTCCACCTCGAGCATCTCCGTCGAGCTTCGACAAGATAATAGCGTCCACTTCAAGCGCCTCGTTGAAGGCTTTCGCCGTAGTCACGGAGTCTTGCCCCATCATTGCGTCGATAACCAAAAAGGTATAGTTGGGTGAGATCTCCTTCGACGTGGCAGAGATCTCTTCCATAAGATCGGCGTCGATCGTAAGGCGACCCGCAGTGTCAACAATTACCACATCTCGACCTATACGCCGGGCTTCGGCAACTCCACCTTTAGCTACCTCGATGGGAGAGGTCCATTCAGAGAACATTGGGACTTGGATCTGAGACGCAAGTGTCCTTAGCTGTTCCACTGCAGCTGGCCTTTGGAGATCTGCACCGACCAACAAGGGTGATCTACCTTGAGACTTAAAGTATCGAGCCAACTTCGCTGAAGCAGTCGTCTTCCCAGAGCCCTGTAGCCCTGCCATGAGTATGATGGTCGGAGGGCGTGATGCGTAGGTAAGACGAAACGACTCGCCACCTAGTACCTTCGTGAGCTCGTCGTTTACAGCCTTTACAACCTGTTGGCCAGGGGTCAACGATCTAGAAGCCATTGCACCGACGGCAGCCTCTCGGATACGATCGACGATCGACCTGACCACGAGCAAGTTTACGTCTGCCTCCAAAAGTGCAGTTCTAATCTCTCTCAGCGCGACCTCTACGTCAGCCTCTGATAACCGCGCCTTAGCGCGAATCTTTGACAAGGCGTCTTCAAGTCGCCCACCAAGTGCTTCAAACATCCCTACTCCTCACATCGGTCTATCTCAAAACCGGAAGACGACCAAGTCATCTATGAGACGTCTCCGGTAATTTCGTTGACGAACGCCACAGGATCGAAAGGAGCTAGATCCTCAATTCCTTCTCCTAGACCTACAAACTTTATCGGGATCTCCAGCTTGTCTTCTATTGCGAAAGCCACTCCGCCTTTAGCTGTTCCATCTAGTTTAGTGAGCACGATACCAGTTACTTGGGCAGCGTCACCGAAACCCTGCGCCTGTGCTAGACCATTTTGACCCGTTGTAGCGTCAAGAACTAAGAGAACCTCAGAGACAGTTCCCGAGGCCTTCTCGGCTACTCGTCTTATCTTGCGAAGTTCGTCCATCAGGTTCTGTCGGTTCTGTAACCGTCCCGCAGTATCGGCAAGAACACAGTCCGCTCCAACCGCGGCGGCATGAGAGATGGCATCGAATACGACAGAAGCGGGGTCAGCCCCTGGAGAACCCTTTACTACCTCGACCATGGATCGTTGAGCCCACATCTCAAGCTGTTCGGCAGCTGCAGCCCTAAAGGTATCGCCTGCCGCCACAACAACCTTTTTGCCTTGGCTCGAGAGCTGGGCTGCTAGCTTTCCAATTGATGTCGTCTTGCCAACCCCATTCACTCCAACAAATAAAATTACAACTGGGGGAGTTGCATCTGTATTTAACTCTCGATCTCCTCTGTCAAGTTTTGTAATCATCTCTTCCCGAAGAAGTTGGATCGCAGCCTCAGTCGACGTAATTCCTTCACGAAAAACCTTTTCTTTCACTGATCCAACGAGCTCGACCGAGACATCGATCCCTACATCGGACAGGATAAGAGCCTCCTCAAGCTCGATCCATAGCTCTTCCCCAAGAGCCCGTTTGGACCGCATTCTTGCTAAAGCCGCCCCTAGCAGCGAACGCGACTTCGGCAGAGAACCCTCAAAGCCACGTCTGTGTTCCACCACGTCAAAGCTTCGTTCAGCCTCAGTCGTTGCGACTCTCTCTGAGCTACCCGTGACAACGTCTGCCTCGCTTGAGACTCCTAGCTGTAGCTTGCTCCCTCTCTTTGGTCGAACGAGAAAGACTCCTACTCCACCAAAGATCAAGACGGCCACTATCACTACCACTACTACCGAAATACTCATACCAGATTCAGAATAGGCACGGCGAGCTTACTTTTACGCCCTTGGACAAAGAAGTATCCAACCGATGCAAACTAAAACACCAATGCAACTCCTACAACTATCTCCTCGGTCTAAACGGGAATATAGACTCGAACTCATAATTTTCGAGTTAGGTTGTCACCGTTAAAGTTCAGTTAGTGTCCAAAGATCCGCGCACCTCCACAGAGACAGAGGCAAGTAACCAAAATAGAGAACCGTCGAAGGTGTAGCTAGAG
>JAKBGL010000051.1 GCA_021833085.1 Actinomycetes bacterium
CAGACTCCGCTTACAGCTTCTAAAAAGCCGGAAATACTATACATTGGCGCGGAATTTTGCCCATTTTGCGCTGCAGAAAGATGGCCAACGATTGTGGCACTTTCAAAGTTCGGCCACTTCTCAAACCTACATCTAATGACGTCTTCGTCAACAGATATCGCTCCAAATACTCCGACCTTTAGCTTCTATAAGTCTACGTACAGTAGTCCATACATTTCCTTTGAACCCGTAGAGTGGTCCACAAATAAGCCAACCACTTCATCCAAAAACTTCAATGGCTACTCCTTACTTCAACCGCCAACGAAGGCACAGATGGCGGTGTTCACCAAGTATGACACTTCTCCTTATACGACTCAAGCTGGTTCCATCCCATTTATAGACTTCGGCAATAAGTTCCTTCAGATCGGCGCAAGCTACCAACCACAGATTCTCGACAACTCTAGTTGGGCAACTATCGCCGGATCTCTGTCGTTGCCGCAGTCACAGACCGCTCAGGCTATCGACGCTACCGCCAACTTAGAGACCGCGGGAATTTGTATCATGACCGGCAATAAACCAGCCAATGTGTGTTCCAATCCCGTGATCTCCAAAATAGAAACTGTACTTAGGGGTTAACAAAAATATGCCTCGTTGGGTAAGGTACTCTTTAGGTTTGCTTTCAGCCGCTGGACTATTTTCTTCAGCCTACTTAACTATTGCACACTTTGACACCAAGGTAACGCTGGCTTGTCCCTCCACTGCACTTATAAACTGTGAGAGGGTTACGACTTCCCCAGAGTCTTACTTCTTCGGAGTGCCGGTCGCACTATTAGGGCTGTTATTTTATGCAGCTTTTGCGACTATCAACTTCCCTCAAGCCTTCAAGGTAAAAAGGTTGGAGAATGTACGTTTAGCGATGGCATCTTTAGGAGTTCTATTCGTCCTGTATCTGGTATACGCGGAGTTGGACAAGATTGGTTCCATCTGCCTTTGGTGTACGAGCGTTCACGTTATAACCTTTGTAAGCTTCTTAATTCTGTTATACGCCAAAGTAACCTATAAGCTACCAGCGGATGAGTTCAGCCTGAACTCTGCTCACCGAGCAGCCTCGAAAACACCAAATTAACTTGGTAGTTTCAACTATCTGCTTTCTCGTGTAAACGCCCCGATTAATTTATAGGACTCACAATACGAAATTGGAATCAACGCGAAACACATAAACAGCAACGTAACTTCCTGACCTCCAATTTGCATACTGAAATACTTCGCTAAGAGTTCAGCGGAGAAGCGAAGTCCCATAAGTTGAAAATGCTATCTTTAGGACGTTCACGCCAATACGATAACCGAAGGTACCATCATCTGGTATCCCGATTGATTCAGTGATTCTTTGTAAGGCATCTACAAAAGAACGACGGCTGTCACCTCACCTACGAGACCAGCTAAGTGCTAACGGAACAGGAGGTACCGCGTGAGCGGCACTTGTCAGCTCTTAATGCGAAGCTAAACCAACGGCTGTCGTTCTACGAGCCGCCTTAAGGATCGCTCTACGTTCCCGTTCAGTCTTTCCACCCCACACGCCGACAACTTCTCCATTACGTAAAGCCCAGTCCAAACAGCACGCTTGAACTGTACAACGTGCACAAACTCTCTTAGCCATCTGCTCGCGCTGTTGTCTATTCTCCTTCGACTCTCGCGACCATGCCGACTTAGGATAAAACAGATCACCGTTAGCACCTTTACAGGCGGCTTGGCGTCTCCAATCTGCCTCTTCTACGTTCATTGCCAACTTTTCTCTCCTGCGATTGCACCCAATCATTCACTTACACCGCTAGGCGTTGCCTCTTAGGTTACCGCGCGACACAACAATTCTCAAGAGCATTTACAGGGAATTGACACAACCGTAAACTAAGATCAACTTTGTGGCTCATTTTAGACCAAACACGCTCTTAGCTGAGATCGCCGATGACCCCAAAGTCATATTTGTCACAGGCAAAGGTGGAGTCGGCAAAAGTACAGTCGCAGCGCTCCTAGTTGAAACCGCAAGGCGTAGTGGCCTCCGCTGTGCAGAGATCATACTAGGAGACTTTGCAAAATTAGAGATTCAAGAAGACGACGAGGTTAGCAGCCTTGTTACAAACGACGCTGAGGAAGCTTCGGACAAGGCGGCAACATCTTCCACAACCGGAGAGATATCAGATACAATAAATATCGACCCTGCTGAAGCTCTTATTGAGTACTTGGAGGATCATGGTTTTGGTAAGTTTGCGTCTCGCCTTATAGGCACCGGAGTCATTGGAGTGGTCTCCACTGCGATACCTGGCATACGAGATCTCTTACTTCTTGGAAAAATCAAACAGATCGAAAGAGACAGCAACTATGACTTACTCGTAGTTGATTCTCCCGCTACTGGCCACGCCCTCTCGTTTCTAACATCTCCGACCGGCCTGAAGGAGATAGCTGACATCGGACCTCTTCGAAGTCAAGCAGAGGACGTCATAGCCATGTTGCAAGACCATCAAAGAGTGGGATGTGTCGTCGTCACCATCGCTGAAGAGACGCCAATCTCTGAGTCATTGGAGTTGGTCGAACTACTCGAAGCAAGAGTCGGTGTCAAGGTGACATCAGTCGTGGTCAACCAGGTCTTAGATCCAGTACCTGAGATCGATCCCTCTGTCTTAGATGCGGCACCGCAACATCCTTTAGTCAAGGCGTATCGTTACTCCAAAGGGTGGGAAACGGTACAAAGAGCGCACATTGATGAACTGCGAAAGCTCCAAGGTCCTTTGGTAGTTGAGCTCCCCCTAGTATTCGATGTAGAGTCTCCTACAGAGACGGCCACTACAGTGATCGAAAGACTCGGCGCAACCAACAGGAGCCAAGCCTCCAGGAAAGAGGCGCTTTGACATGAAAGCAAGTTCAACCGAACACCTCTTTGAACTTATCGAATCCAAAAAGACCATAGTAACTCTTGGACCTGGAGGGGTCGGGAAAACCACGATTTCGGCAGCTATCGCAATTGAAGCTGCGTACAAAGGGCGCAAAGTCGCTGTTGTTACGATTGATCCAGCAAAGCGTCTAGCAGGTGCCTTAGGGCTAAAATCCCTGTCGAACACTCCTACCTCAATCACTCTGGGCACACAAGCAACCGGAACCTTACATGCCCTCATGCTAGACGTCCAAGAGACTTTCGAGCAGATGGTAAAGAACTATGCGTCATCACAAGAGCAGATAGACGAGATATTCGCAAACAAGATTTACCAAAATCTCACTCAAAGTCTTTCAGGAACTCAAGAGTATATGGCGATGGAACGGCTCTGGGAACTACACAACGACGAGAGGTTCGACCTCATCGTTGTCGACACACCGCCATCAGTCGGAGCACTTGATTTCCTTGAGGCGCCAAAAAGGCTCGTGAGCTTCTTGGACAACCGTGTCTTCCAGTTGCTCATAAAGCCGGTCCCTTTGTACCTAAAGCCATTGAGTCTTGCTACTCGTACGTTACTAAAGACAATTTCTAAAGTTGTAGGCTCCGAAGTGGTGGCCGACGCTGTCGAATTTTTCCGAGCCTTCTCTGGGATCGAAGAGGGTTTCAAAGTAAGAGCCAAGGAGATACAGGATTTGATCGGTAGCGAAAGCACTGGATTTATCGGCGTTACATCCCCTCAGGGTCTGGCTTTGACGGAGACGGTCGAACTCATCCGTCGACTCTCAGAGACAGACTTACCCATCGACGCCGTTGTCGTAAATCGAGTTACGCCGCAGTTCTCACGTTCTGAAGACGACTTTGGTCTGATCGGCAAGTCAAATGGCACGTCTTCTTCATTACCGACTTTGCTAGACAACCTAGACCAGATCACAAAAACACGCGAACACGAGCTCCGGCGGCTTGAAAAACATCGTGCTGGATTCAATGGTGCTCCTTATCTGTTGTTGGAAAATCAGGGACAAGAGGTTGCAACTTCATCGGCCCTCAAACGGCTAGGAGATGAGCTCTTCATGCGGACACTGACTCCTTCAGTCTAATAAATACCTACGACCATCTAAAGGAAGTGACATCTCAAAATAGTTGTACTACTCTATCTACGTGAGTAAAGTGATGATAGTCTCAGACAGCAGAGAGACCCGAAGTGAGATCGCCTCGCTTTTGAGCTTGATTGAGGTGCAAATTGTTGAGGTCTCCTCTGGTCCACAGGTTCGCGATCAGGTAGCGATACACGAACCCGACCTTCTTATCAGCGATATGCAGGTCGGGAGTATGGGCGGATATGCGATAGTTCTTGACCTACACCTAGAAGAGTCTGGTGATCGGCAGGACCACACACCGGTCCTACTTCTACTCGATAGACGCCCTGACGTGTTCTTAGCTCGGAGGTCAGGAGCTGAGGGATACATTGTCAAGCCTATAACGGCAATAAAGCTCAGAAAGGCTGTCTCGGCTTTGCTGGAAGGGAAGACTTTCGAAGATGAAAGCTTGAAGCCGACTCAGACATCGACTCGCTAGAATGGATCAAACATTCGGGAAGTAGCGCAGCTTGGCAGCGCGCAGCGTTCGGGACGCTGAGGCCGCGGGTTCAAATCCCGCCTTCCCGACCACTTGAGTATCCATAAATGAACCAAGGCACTACCTAATAATCCGACTCTAAGGCGAGGACAAAGGTGCAGCTTTTTGTAGCGGCCGTCTATGGGTACAGTTCATACTAACTCGCCTGTGAGCGCGCCAAAGGCACACACCACGATCACCTGCCCTTGTTATGACGCAATCAGATCGAATCTTTAGACATCAAACTTAATCGAGAAGTCAAACTTTACGATTCCGACTTCGCACGCTAAGGCGCCAGCAAAACCTCTCCATATTACGACCTTCCAGCTCACTTGTCAGTTAGGCTAAAGACCCTAACATGGAAACTTTTCGTGAGTCTCAAGATAATATCTCTGAAAAAGCTGTCTTGATCCGACCGTATTGCAATACAACAATAAGCTGGTGGAGGCTTTGAATCGCCGCGAGGGCACACCGCTCTCTAATACATCATACTTTGGAGATAAATCGTTCCGCTCTGAGATGTTCGGACTTGCACTGCCAACATTTATATCCCTCATAGCCGAGCCGGTCTTTCTCATTATCGACTCTGCTATCGTTGGCCACTTAGGTCCACTCCAATTAGCCGCACTTGGAGCTGCTAGTTCGATCATATCCCTCATCACATCGACTTTTATCTTTCTCGCCTATTCAACGACCTCAATGGTTTCAATAAATTTGGGGCGCAGCGATGACACTCTGGCCATGGAGTCAGCGACCAGCGGGGTCGTGCTCGCACTGATAATTGGGGTCGTTGCGGCCATACTTTCCTTCACTTTCAGATTAGACCTCCTCTCTCTGATCGGAACCCCAAAGTCAGTTATCTACTTCGCAAACTCCTACCTCAGTATCTCTTTAATCGGCGTACCAGCCACTCTCGTCTCATTCAGCTCGTTAGGCTCATTACGAGGATTGAGAAAAATTGGCACAACGGTTCGCATTCAAATTATTGGATATCTAATCAACGCAGGGTTGGACCTTTTTCTCGTCTACGGCATGCGCCTGGGCATCTCTGGAGCTGCCATAGGAACATCATTAGTTCAGTACCTCGTAGCCGGAGCCTACTTATTTACGTTATTCCATGAAAATCATCTAAAGGTATTGACAATAAAACCGCTTGTCAAAGGACTCATACTTTCAATCAGATTGGGAAGCGGACTCGTTATTAGAACAATCTCCCTGCGGCTGGCAATTCTACTAACAACATGGCTCGCAGCCACCATGGGATCTACTCAACTAGCTGCCGAACAGTCATTATCCACACTCTGGTCATTCTCCGCCTTCTCTCTTGATGCCATTGCTCTCGCTCTGCAGGTAATAATCGGCCACAGCATCGGCAAGAAAGACGTACAAAAGATTCGAATCTATACTACGTGGGGTCTGAGATGGTCATTCATTGGGGGAATATTCATGGGAGTACTATTGGCTATCGCTACGACTCCTCTGTCAATTGCTTTCACGACCTCCCGATCTGTACGAGAGCAGATCGCTCAAACTTTGATCGTGCTAGGGTTACTACAACCACTAGCATCCCTTGTTTACCTACTAGACGGAGTTCTTATCGGAGCAGGAGATGGGGATTTTCTTGCCCTCGCCGGAGTTGGTGCCACACTCGCATTCTTACCGTTCGCGTTAGCGGTACACATCTTTCACTTAGACCTACGGTGGCTATGGCTGGCATACGGTTGTTTCATGCTTTTTCGATTTCTTCCCCTCGCAATTAGAGCGCAAAGAGATCGATGGATTATAAATGCAATAAACCGATAAGCCCTACCTGAGTGTAAAACCAAACTCTCTCGAAAACTGCGACCCGCCCTACCAAACAACAAGCCACTTTCTATTTTCCTCGCCGTAAAACATTGTAAACCTTGGCACCTTTAACAGAGCACAGGACAAACTGGTCGTAAATCTTGGGAGATTCTGCAAACAAGCCCAACAACGCTTAAAGCGATCAGACGACGATCAAATGCGCACGTTGGCAATTGAAACTTTAAACTTCCCCGCTCTATCCGATACTCACGTCCGGCCTTTTCCTAATGAAGTCTTGGAAAGGGGTTGGAGAAGAGGGATCCACATGTCGCTGGAGCTGAACCCAACCCCTTGCAAGGAGAAGGCACAGGGTTGCCACAGCTACTGTCGTAGGTGTGTGTCGTTAAGTTACAGCCTTCGCACAGTCGCAAAAGCCAATCTGGCAGAGTGGTTAAACCACGGGCATTTCGATTCATACTTATAAAGACTCGCAAGCGGGGTTCAGTTTCGTACCCCGAGTCGAGATAAAGGGATGTTCTTTGGTGAGTGCACAGGAGTTCAAAAGGCGATCGACCAACGATGATCGACTACGTCTGCGGTTGAATCGGTACATGAACTCTTCCAAATAGAGCTGTTTGTATTCTTCCCTTCCGTGGTAGGTGCCATCGATGAACTTCTTGGTATTGCCAACCAGTGTGTTGATCCACTTGAAAACCTCATGGGCGCTTTCGTCGCTCGATAACGTCACTGCGTGGGTTATGCCCATCTCCCTCGCACACGCGCCGTAGGTGGGATTCCCATCAGTTTCTAACGTGATCTGTGGACTCACACGTCTTTCCAAGACATCAAGCATCGTTTCGGTGGTCGTATCATAGGTGACTTCCATGAAGCAATGGATAGGCGCGCCGCCAGCTAGAGACACTCCGATCATCACCGTAGTCTGGTCTGTTCCTCTACCTTGTTTTCCTGTCCCATGGCTTATCCCGCCAAGGTAAAACTCATCTACCTGGACTTTCTCATTGAGCTTATAGATGGAGTTTCGCTCCGACATTGCTTTGCGGAGTTTGTTCAACATCAACCAAGCGGTTGGGTACGAGACACCTAAGTGTTGGGCCAAGGTGGTGGCCGCGATCCCACGCTTATCGTTTGCGACCAGATACGCTCCCAGGAACCACTTCGTGAGAGGGACCTTACTCTTATGAAAGATCGTACCTGATGTCACCGACGTCTGGCGATGACAAGACTTGCACTCAAAGACAGGTATCCGTAGTTTCGCATCTCGTCGACGTGCTACCTGTACCAACTTAAAGTCATTACTGTCGCACTTAGGGCAGTGAAACCCTTCTTTCCAGCGCAACTGGCACAGATACTCCTCGCAAGCAGCCTCGCTAGAGAAACGTTCCGTGAACTCAACGAGATTCATCACCGTCACCTTCTCTCGAACGTATGTACTATTCCAGTTTAGCTCCGAATCCGCTCTTTGGGCCGTCGAACTGACGAGACTTTATAAGTATG
>JAKBGL010000052.1 GCA_021833085.1 Actinomycetes bacterium
CACCTCTGTATATGAGTGCCCTAGCTGTAAGCAGCGTTACCTGGGGATTCACAGATGCCCGGACTGTAACCTGTTCTGCTCTCGTATTGGACCTGGAGGCTTATGTCCACACTGTGACGAATCGGTTGCCTACTTGGATCTCGATAACTGATAGACACTTTGGGTCACTGGTTGCGGTTGCTCTCCTTATCGATCAGGGACTCTCTTCACTTGAGCACCATCAGCTACGCTCTTAATAATGACAGCGCGATGGTGGACCTCGGACTTACATCTCGGTCACGCAAACATCCTTCTTCACACGAGCCGCCCCTATGGCAATATTGATGATATGAATGCCGATCTGATCGAGAGGTGGAATGACCGGGTAAACCCAACAGACGAGGTTTATGTTCTCGGAGATGTGGCAATGGGTCCGATATCAGAGATCCTTGAGCTGATCGAACTCTTTAATGGAACGAAGTACCTCATCCCTGGGAACCACGATCGCTGCTGGGAGGGGTTACGAAAGAAGAAGAAGAGTCAAGTGGACGAGTGGCGCTGTGAGTACGAAGCCGCAGGCTTCATCGTTGTGGATGGCGAAGAGGAGATACAGTTGGGAGAGGAGCAAGTGATCGTCTCACACTTCCCTTACGAGGGAGACAGTGGAGAAAAAGAGCGCTTCTTAGAGTTTCGGCCTCTTGATAAGGGAACCTGGCTCATCCATGGGCATGTTCATGAGAAGTGGCGTCAGCGAGAGAGGATGATCAACGTTGGGGTTGATGCCTGGGGAGGCTATCCCGTTGCTGATGCTGACCTTGTTGCACTGGTCAAGTCCGGACCACAAGAACTCCCACGGCTCCCGTGGCGACGGTAGGACCACCGAGCCTGAACGAGGGCTTTGCTGAAACAGGAGTTTCATCCAGCGAACTCTTCGGACTCGTAGAGACCACGATCCCCCCAGGTTAGTTCGCTCAAATTTCTCAATCGGACGGTTGTCGGCCCCACCCATGGTAGGCGGTTAGGTGGTCTATGCAACAGTCTAGTGATCGATTTCGACAACTAATCTGACAGCTAGCGGTTCTTGAACGCGGGAAAAATTAGAACGAAGTTAATCTCCGAGCGGATACTTGAAGAGCGTTTATCTCTCTAAATCTAGTGTGAGGACGGAGATGGAAATGTTCGAGTGATCCTTGAAGTAGTTGTGTGAGACTATAAAATGAGTGAATGGCGACTGTAGACGAACTTACTGAACTCTATCCCAATGAAACCAACAGCGAAGAGCGGGATCGGATGGCACATATCGTTTATCCAGCGTCAGCCGTTACTGAAGCTATTGTTACAGGCACTCCTTGCACTGCGCTGTGTGGAAAGGTATGGGTACCAAACCGTGATCCTAAAAAGTACCCGCTATGCCCAACGTGTAAGGAGATTGCTGAGGGAATGGGCTGGAAGGTACCCGATCTCTAAGATTCATAGACGTTTTATGTCAAACTCGGTCTGTTGATCGAGTTTATTAGGTTATCGATAGCTCTGTTGAAGCTTTGAGATGGCTATATCGATGTCAAAGGAGTAGTTTGCACCCGTAATCGTTGACTTTGCTATAAGTCTTTATGAATCGGTAAGGCGATTGACCGTTTCCGCAGATATCTCGTGAGTACGTACCTCTGAGGAGGCATGAGAAGACATAAGGCTGCGTAACAGCGCTTATCCATTGAGGATTTTTTAGGATCTATGCGCCTCCATAACGTAGCCTCCACTGATTATTTGAACGCAGCTCAGATCAGTTCGAGGGATTCCCCGTCAAATAGGGGTCTGATTCCAAAGTTATGAAGATCTTGCTCCATTAACTCTTCTGATGGAACTTCGATGTCGAAAGACGCAGTCTCTAAAGTCTTTTTTAACAAGCGATAGTCGCTTGAGGTATTTAGAAAGATGCCATTGCGACCGAGGACGAAACTCACAGCCCGCTGGATCGCCAAGTCTTCTTCTAGGGGTTCATACCAACTGAAGTGTGTTGTCTCCAAGGAGTCGCTGCTCCATCTTCCTCGTGCCACGGACTTTATGGTTTGAACGGCAACGTTGCGCTGGGTGCAGATCTCTATAAGATGCTCGACGCTGTCCCGATAGATTGGATTCGATAGCATGGCGTAGTTGTAAGGGAAAAGTACGCTGTCGTAGGGGAACTCTTCCAAAGAACGAATGTGCATAGTAGGTATCCGAGTCCCATGACCGGTAACACCAATGAAATCGACGAGCCCCTCATCTTTTGCGGATACGAGGGCTTCCAATGCTCCTCCTTTTCGATGTACCTGTTCCCACTCTTCAGGTTCTACAAGGTTGTGTAACTGAATTAAATCGACTTTGTCTACCCCTAATCTTGTAAGTGACCTCTCTAGAGATGCCCTTGCGCCGACGCCATCTCGATCTTCAGTCTTCGTAGCTAGGAAAAATTCCGACCGATGAGTTTGCATCCAAGGAGCGATGCGTTCTTCGGCGTCGCCGTAGGAGGCAGCCGTATCGATGTGATTTACTCCAAAGTTGACTAATGTCTCAAGTACCTCGTCTGCGAAGCCTTGAGAGCAAGTTCCAAGGCCCGCGGCGCCAAAGATTACTCGAGTGCTATCGTGTCCTGTGTTGCCGAAGGGATGTTTGGTGATCATGGTTTTACCCTAACGCAATTTAAAGATGAAGTGTTATGTATGGAACTATTTATCAGTTTCACCTAGATGAATGGAGCTATGTAGTCTCCCTTGAGGTTGCTGAGAACAGAGTCAAAAGTAGGTGTCTGTGGACGAAATTTAGATAGTGTGATTGATTGAGGAGATTGTGATGACCTACCTAAAGTACTTACGAACTGATCATTCAAGTGGCTTTAAAGCTCGAGCCGACTCTAAGGGTGTGATCCCCAAGGTCGTTCCGAACTTGGTTACTATCCTTGTCGGCGCTATCTTTATCTCAGTCCCACGATTGGTGGATACCGCTTTAGGTGAAATACTAGGCGTATCGGTCTTGTTTGTGGGCTTAGTTGTCCTGTTCGTGACGTCAGTGATACTTTCGAGACCTTTGACTTCGCTTGGTGGGCTTTCAGGACTGTTGATTGCACTTTTGGGAGTGTTGCTAGCGCTAAACCCGGCGGTCGGGGTAACGGTAGCGGGCGCTTTGATGGGGATGCTTTTGGTGTTCCAAGGAGTCATGGAGGTCAGGGTTGGATCTTCAAACTTGTCGACCAATGTCGCAAGAGCATTAACGGCTGTCGGTGTCCTATCTGTGATAGGGGGGTCATTGTTCTTGCTATTCCCGATGCTTTCTCTCTCGACGCTAACGATGGCGGTCGGTATCTGGATCGTTGTAGCGTCGGTACTTAGACTTTCGTATGGAGTGTGGGTTCACATGAGAAATCAATAGACTTAAGGAACGTTCTTTACTAAAGGTAGTGCCTAATTAATGGCAAGGTTGAGTAAATCGAACGAATTGTCTATCCGATACCTTTAGTGGCTTGGTGGTTAGTGTAAGAAAGGAATTGCGTTATGGAGAAATTTTTGGAGAGAAAGAAGCCTTTGCTCTACGGAGTTCTTCTCGGGCTTGTGCTTTATGTTTTCCAAGTTCTCCTGTTTTCAGGTATGGCGATAGAGGTCATGGTTATCTTAAGTCTTCTTGTAACGGTTGGTGTTGTAATTCTGAGATCGACTGAGCCGATATCGGCTCAGAGGGCTGGCTGACCTAGATAGCCCCAACTTGGTGATCGGGTCTTACTACTGTCATGCGTGACGACTGGGTTGAACCACTTTCGATAGTTCTTTAATTAGTTGGTTCGCTCTAGATAGATCGTCTCTAGCTCAGACTTTATTACCTTGCCCGACGCTGACCGGGGAAGTTCGTCAAGTATCATTACCCTTATGTTGCGAGAGTTGCCACTCCAGAGCTTGTTGAGTTGGTAAGTTAGTTCAATATCGGTGAGATTGGACATGGGTCTCAAGACTACCGCAATAAGAGTTGTTGTATCTTGGTTGTCACTGTCTATCTTTACAACTGCTATCTCGGAGATCTCCTTTTGAGTTGCGAGTGCCATCTCTATCTCTTTGAAGGTGAGACGGTTGTCAGCAATAACGCTGGAGTTACTTAAACTCTTGACGTAAAGGCGACCCTCTTTGTCTAGGTAACCAAGGTCACCACTATGGAGGTTATTTTGCCTTAAGACTTGCGATGTCTCTAACGGTAACCCCCAGTAGCCTCTAAAGATTGAGGTACCTTCGAATACAATCTCCCCTGACTCTTCTTCTGCGAGGACGCCACCGGTCGAGTTTTCTATTTTGACTTGAATATCAAATAGTGGCTTACCCTTACATGTCGTCGTGCCGACACCTGGTGTTGGCTCGTTCATGGTGCCAACACCACACAGTTCCGTTAAACCATAGGTGTTTGCAACCTTTACTCCTTGCGCCTTTAGCTTCTGGTAGTCTTCATATTCCATTTGCCCTTCAGTGCACAGAGCGTACCGCAGCGACTGTAGATTGAGAGTTTCTAGACTTGGGTGCTCGGCGAGACTGTGCCACTTTAGAAAAGATAGCGAAAGTACGCTGGGATCTGTTCGATTTAGTATGTCTAGGTAGTCGTTGGCCTCTAAGTCTCTATCGATATGTAAGGTTCCTCCGAGATAGAGTAGAGGTAAGGCGAGGGTGGTAAGTCCGAATAGATTCGTGAACGGTTCAATAGCAACGGTCTCGTCTGCCTTAGTTAAGCTAACTGGGCTTGTGACCATTGACACTGTGTGATGAATAACGTTGCTATGGGTGAGTACGACTCCTTTTGGGCGCAAAGTAGGGCCGGTTGTATAGGAGATAATGAGTAAGTCTGATCCGCTTATCTGCTGACTAGGGAAGTCAGTAGCGCCGGCGTTGGTAAAGTCATCGTATCTTGCAAACGGACCGCTCTCAGATCGTGATTGAACTACAAGGTCAAGCTCCATCGATATCTCTTTCATAGCCTTTTGTAGGAGCTCTGAGTACAAGTAAGAGGTGAATGCCACTCGTGGTCCCGAGTCGGTCAGGATAAAGCTAACTTCGTCTGGGGTCAAGGAAGGATCGATCGGGACTATCACAGCTCCAAGTTTGGCGACGGCAAATAAGAGTTCAATCCACTCTTCTGAGTTCTCCAAAAGAAGAGCGACTCTATCTCCAAAACGGACCCCAGCAGAGGCGAGTGAGTTGGCTAGTCGATCAGTACGTACATTTAGGCTATGGTACGAGATGGCATCGTCTTTGGTGCTTAGAGCGATGTCCCGACCATTTAGTTGTGATCGTCTTCGAATCCAGTTGCCTACCCCATAGTCCATTGTGACCCCCACTTGCGGCTGTTTGTAGACCGAGTCCGCTTAGTCCAAAGATAGCAAGATGCAACAAAACCTACAAGTCGTTTGTTTTGAGCGACGATGGATCAATGGATGACGAGATGGGGTTCCAGGTGTTCTTGACCTGAAACTTCACGCATGATGCGACACGCGCCGATGAGATGGCTCCAAAATGAAGCTATTGTGTATAACTTATTCACGGTTCATTTGAGGTTATATGGCGACGTTCAATGTTAAGTTTTTTACCCAGGTTTTTATCACTTTGTTGGTGATTATGGATCCACTTGGTAATGTTCCCATATTCCTGTCATTGACGAGTTCGGCCAAGAGTGCATCGCGTAAGAAGCTTGCTCTACAAGCGGTTGCTGTCGCAGGCGGTGTTATCGGGGTGTTTGCACTCTTTGGCCAAGAGATCCTAGCATATTTAGGAATTACCATACCTGCTCTTCAAGGATCTGGGGGACTACTACTTCTACTGGTAGCCCTTGAACTTCTAACAGGACAGGCCACGCAGCCTAGCGCCTTAGACGAGGTGTCTGTTGCGCTTGTTCCCCTTGGAACACCACTGATAGCGGGACCAGGAGCAATAGCAGCCATAATCGTCTTCGCCAAAGAGGTAAGAGGTGGTGGTGATGTGATCGCTCTCATCACCGCTATTTTGTTAGTGCTCATAGTTCTTTGGCTATCATTGAGGTTCTCCTTGCAGCTCCTAAGACTCCTAAAAGAAGGTGGAATAATGCTACTTACTAGGGTCTTTGGACTGTTGTTGGCAGCTATAGCTGTGCAACTCGTGGCCGAGGCTGTGAGAGGTTTCATCGGCTAGTTCCGCTGTGATCTGTTGAGCAAGGTCAGTGTTTCCGTCTCTGTTCGATCAAGGGTCTTGCAACGTAAGTTGTCAAAAGCTGTGTTTGAAGAGACCAAAGGGAGTCGAACTGACCTATGCGAAGGTACTCATTGGAATCTAGGCACTCACGGTGTCCGAAACTGAATGGTTGAATACGATAGCTTGGAAGTATAAAAAGGACCAATCCGGGACTTTGGGCTTATGTTGACATGTCACTGCCTCCTTGTCTGTGAGCTTGGAAACTCCGACCTCGTTAACTGCACCGATCGTGGTGATATAGCTAGATAGATCTGGGCTGTTTCGACCAAACAGTGCAACGAGCTCGTAAAGTGTCTTTGCTGGCATATCATAGTCAAGAGTCATTCGGGGTCTTCTACTTGGGCTCTCTCGGATAGTTTCTTGATCCTTCGCTTTTGCTGCGGCTTCCTTTGTGTACTACTCTATGTTTAGAGTCGTCGTAACTCGTAAAGAGGTGAGGGCGGGCATGCCTCTAATTCGACGATGAGACCGATAAAGATGAACACCGCAGGCATGTGTTCGTTTTCCACTCGAGTAAGCCTCTCTATGGATAGTGTGTGCGTCAAATGTCGAAATACTGTCCGTTCTGGAGATCAATTCGAAGTGTCCACCGAAGGTTTATGAGAAAAGGCTACAGTCCTTAGTATGGGAATAAATTATGTTTTGTCAAGTAGTAAGAAAAGCTTATGGTCAGCCGTACCGCTCGGTGTTGTTATTGTGGTGTTGGGGAGCGGTTTACGAGGCCCTCCACAGTTCGAGCTTGCAAGCTCAAGTGGTGGTGTACAGCTAGGAACAGCGGGTACGTACTCCGTAATTGCAGGGACTACGGTAACGAATACAGGAGCAACAACTCTGGCTGGCGACCTCGGTCTTGCTCCCGGTTCTTCGGTTGCTGGTTTCCCTCCCGGGATTGTTTCTGGTTCAACCAACGTCGACAACTCTGCGGCTACGAATGCTCAGTCAGCTAATACGAGCGCCTATCTGCAAGCAGCTGGCCTTACACCAGCCACTCCTGAGGTAGCAAACCTGGCCGGACTAACGCTTTCACCAGGAATCTACTCAGTCCCGGCAGGTACCTCCAACCTTACCGGCACCCTGACACTTGATGGGCAAGGTAATCCAAACGCGATCTTTGTATTTCAACTTCCGTCCACATTGATCACGAGTAGTGCAAGCACGGTAGTGCTGACTAATTCAGCGAATCCGTGCAATATTTTTTGGCAAGTTACCAGCTCTGCAACGCTCGGAACGGGTTCAGTATTTGCAGGTACCGTGCTTGCACTTACCTCAATCTCCGCAGATACAGGTGCAACAATTGACGGTCGTCTCTTAGCACAAAATGGTGCTGTTACTCTTGATACAAACACGATAACGAATCCTATCTGTCTTGCCTCAACTACTACCACGTCCTCTGGTTCAACTACTACCACGTCCTCTGGTTCAACTACAACCACGTCCTCTGGTTCAACTACAACCACTCCAACTCCACTTATCATCTCAACTGGCCCTCCTGCTCCTCCTAGTTCATTTACTGGTGCGCTC
>JAKBGL010000053.1:0-6611 GCA_021833085.1 Actinomycetes bacterium
CGGCCGCTATCACACTTTTGATTCCGCTCACACTAGGTAGTCCTTGACCTGATGAACTGTGCTGTGAAGTCACCTTTTTCAGTGCAGCTTCCTGTGCAAGCTGTGCTTGCAGCGCTTGTTGAACGAAGCTCTCTATCTGGCCTTTGATGGAAGAGAGAGTGCTTTGTTCGCTAGCTATCTCGGAGACGATGTAAGATTTGTTTGCATCTACGGCATTCAAGGCGCTTTGCGCTTGAGAGAGATTTGATTGAAGAACAGTCTGAGCAGTCTGTACCTGCGACTGGTCCACCTTGACCTGCATTAGATAGTCAGATATGTTCATGGTAGCCACGCTTGCAAAGTCTGATTTCAAGAGTGCGTTTTGGATTGATGAACTGAAGTAGCTTTCAGTGTTCTGAGTCCCGATCTGATCTACGAACTCATTTACTGCAGCGGTAGACAGCTTGCTTTCGGCCGTTTTTAACGTTGCCTCGTCGGAACCTAGAAGAGCCTGCGATTGCGCGACGGCTTGTTCAGCCTGAGAGAAGTTCTCCTGTACCGTGGCTTGTTCGACAACGAGTTGGTGAAGCTGTGAGCTTTGAGCCAGTATATTGGTGGAGAGCTGGTCAGCTTCTTGCTGCAATGTGGACTTACTCGGCGATGCGGATGATACTTTTGTGTTCAGATAAGAGATCCCTGCAAAGAACACAGCAGCTGCTAGCGCTGCAGCCGCTATTTTCCTAATAAGGGAATATAGAAACTGGCGCTGAAAATCATCAAGCAAAGAATACCCAGATGTTGTCATAGTTTGTTGGTGCCCAGGATAGCTTTACAGCACGCGACCCATATCCTCCTTGAGTTATTCTTAGAGGCCGCCTTACTTTGGCTATCAGCTAGAAATCTCCTAGACGTATTGAAGTATATACCCAACGAGTACGTATTTTCATCCACTTAGGTGACGGAGTCTCTATAAAAAACTAGCTAATGTGATGAAATTATGCAATATCACCAGGATGGGGTGGTCGCGCGTTTCGTGCCGAAGGCATAAGAATTAGGGTTAGCGAAAGAAGAAAAAGTGCGACTCCACCGATTATAAGAACCATGGAGTTACCTATAGCCCCTGCGACTCCACCGCCAAGTGCCTCACCCAGAGGAAGAAGTGATGTAGAGCCCATGTAGTCATAAGAGCTGACTTTTGAGATTTGATCTATGGGATAGCTTTTCTGTAGGAGAGTGTCCCATACTGACCCAAAGTATCCTGTAGCGACTCCAAAGATAGCGAAGCTCCCAAGAATGACGAGCAGATCTACATGGAGGGCGAGCAGTATGAGACTTGGGACACCTAGAAGCATAAGTATGCTAGCTATATATAAAGGTCGTTGCGGTGGACGTCTCATGGCGATAAGTGATCCAAAGATCGCTCCACCACCGTCAGCGGCGACTATGTATCCCCAAGCTGCGGCACCACCTAGAGAGTGAGCGGCGATTACCGGACCAACGACAAACAGGGGACCAAACGTGGTTAAGTGCATGACTCCAAAGACTACGATCGTCCAAAATGCCCATGATTTCGAGCGGACAGCTTTGTAGCCGCCCTTTATCTCACTGAGGAATGACCCCCTGGAGATAGGTGAGACGAACTCGTTCTCAGGTAGATCAGATGGATGAATTCGTGAGAGATAGATCGATGACCCGATATATGCCAAGGTTGCAAAAAGAGCCCCCTCGCCTGGACCAATAGTAGCAACGACTAGGCCACCAATGGCGGGTCCAATTAAAGTACCTAAAGAGACGGAAGCTCCTACCAAGCTGTTGATTCTGTGGAGCTGATCGACCGGTGTTATCTCAGGAATAAGTCCAGTTACGGTCGGAACGAAAAACGCTCGTGCGGACCCCCAAACAACAGCTAAGACAGATAGGTTCACAACAGTATTTAGATGCAGGAGAATCATAGATGCGGATACGAGAGCGACGGTTGCTCTAACGATGTCTGAAAATAGGGCGATGAAGCGTCGTTCGTGACGGTCGGCGATGACACCACCTACGAGTAGTAATAGCACAAACGGTAGGTCGGCAAGTCCAAGGACTACTCCGACTTGAAGAGCGTCACCACCGCTTTTTAGGATAGCAAAGGTGAAGGCGATCGGTAGCGCACTGGAGCCGACCATTGAAAGTGCGCGTGCAGTCAACAGCGAACGCGTCTCTTTACTTAACGATTTTTGCACTGTGGTTCTCGTGATGTTTGAAGGGTCTTAAGGTTTGAATTGCTCTTCTTCGTGAAGCAGGGAAGAGATGACCTGAGTCGATACTTGACTTTGAGAGTGTGCTAACTCAATGAGTAAGGGAAGCCATCATGGTAGTATATCTTGCAAAGGAACTCACTTAGGCCAATTCCCTAAAAATCGGTAGAGTTCTGTGTCGTAAAAGATACGATTAGGCAGATGGAATCTGAAGAGTTTTTGAGTAAGGTAGCGCAGGCTTTTGGAACAGTTTCACCTAGCGATGATGACATCTCGACGGTGTTAACGATTGCTTCGGTTGCGGCACACTCTAGTGAGAGAAAAATGGCTCCTATTGTCTGCTGGCTTTCTGCCAAGGCTGGAATCTCCCCCAATGATGCTTTGGAGATTGTCTCTAGAGTTGTTGATGGCCAGCTTAGCTAAAATGAGATCGCCAAGGAGTGGCGACTTCGGCGCGGTTATATTAAGTGGTGGCCGTAGTTCTCGCATGGGACAAGATAAAGCGTTGCTCCGAACACCGTCTGGGAAGATGATGATCGAGATCGTATCGCAGGCGGCTTCTCTTGTTGCAAGTTATGTAGTCGAAGTTGGGGGAAACTACTCTGGACATGACTACGTTGCAGATAGAAGTATACACGAAGGTCCCTTGGCGGCTAGTGTTGCGGGTCTTCGAGCTATAACTTCAAAACGATTGTTTGATGGAATTTTTGTGTTAGCTTGCGACCTTGCTTCGATTGACTCTGATGCTTTGAAGTCGTTAGTCGTTCTATCTGGAGGATGCACAGTCGTGCCAGTCGTGTCAGGTCGAGCTCAGTACAGCTGCAGCTTTATCTCTGCTTCCGGAGTTAACCGAGTCCTTGGAAAAAAGGAGTTTCGAAGTTCTAAGTGGTCTGAACTCTATGAAGCAACGGACGACGTGGTCTATCTCGACGTCGATTTGGAGCCTAATTTAGTTCCAGATGCGTTCTTGGATGTAGATACTCCGTCGGAGTATACATCGTTATTTCATACCTAGCGGATCTCTCTGTTGACATTTCTAGAGATATGTCCTTTTGAGCGGCTAAATTCAAATTAGGAGTCTTTGACTCTTTCAAAGAGATCGTCTAACTTGAATAGGAGATCTACTGTGTATGTGGCTACAAAGATTACCGTTGAGGACAAGGAGTTAGAGGCTAGAGTCGGCGAAGTACTCATTGATGTATTGAGGAAGCACGACATCGATTTTCCAAGTATCTGTTATAACGACTTGTTGGGTCCAATCAAGACCTGTGACACATGTTTTGTTGAGGTAAATTCGAAACTCAAAAGAGCGTGCGACTACAAAGTACAAGGCTTGGAATACGTAAGTATTAGTACGTCACTAGCAGAGTCGTCCAGACAAGAAGGAATGCAGCGTATCCTTGAGAATCATGATCTTTACTGCACTATCTGTGAGAACAACAACGGTAACTGCATAGTACATAACACCTTTTCAGCGATGGGTATAACCGAACAGATCTACCCACACAGGAGTAAAGGTTATAGTATCGATGCTTCTCACCCGTTTTATCGCTATGATCCGGATCAGTGCATTCTTTGTGGACGCTGCGTGGAAGCATGTCAAAACCTCCAAGTCAATGAGACACTTAGCATAGACTGGTCTCTACCCCAACCAAGGGTCTTGTGGGATGGGGGAGTAGATGCCGGAACTTCAAGTTGTGTAGGTTGTGGACACTGCGTTACCGTCTGCCCGTGCAACGCACTGATGGAGAAGTCGATGCTCAAAGAGGCTGGCCTTTTTACGAACATGGCGGAGGAAATTAAACGACCCCTAATCTCTCTTACAAAATCACTAGAGCCGGCTATAGGACTTACAACGATACTTTCGATCTCTGAGGCTGAGTCGAAGTTACGTAAAGAGCAGATAACAAAGACAAAAACGGTCTGTACCTACTGTGGAGTTGGCTGCTCCTTTGAGATCTGGACGAAAAATCGAAAGATCTTAAAGGTTGAACCAACTATGGAGAGTCCTGCGAACCAGATCTCAACTTGTGTGAAGGGCAAGTTCGGTTGGGATTACGTGAACTCTGCGGAGAGGCTAACGACTCCTCTTATAAGAGTGGGAGATCGGTTTCAGGAAACGTCGTGGGACGAGGCGTTAGCTTTTCTTGCTAGACGAATAGGTGAGATAAAGTCCGAGTCGGGGCCGGACTCACTCGGCTTTATATCTTCGTCTAAGTGCACGAACGAAGAGAGTTTTTTAATGCAGAAATTGGCGCGAGCCGTCGTGGGTACAAACAACGTTGACAACTGTTCACGTTACTGCCAATCCCCTGCCACTATGGGCCTCGTCCGAACCGTTGGTGTAGGAGGTGACTCCGGATCGATTACTGATATTGCGAAGGCAGAACTGGTTCTTATAATTGGTTCAAATACCGCAGAGAGCCACCCAGTCATCGCCACGAGAGTGAAGCGGGCCCAGAAGCTTGATGGTCAAAAGCTTGTAGTAGTTGATCTTAGAAAACATGAGATGGCGGAGCGCGCTGATCTATTTATTTCGCCACGGCCCGGCACCGATCTAGTTCTTCTAAGTGCGGTCGCAAAGTACCTAGTCGATTCTGAGCGGTATGATAAGAGGTTTGTTTCCGAGAAGACGATTCAGGTACAAGATTACCTAACATCTTTAGTTCCGTTTACCCTTGAGTACGCAAGTGTAGTATGTGAGCTCGATAAAGAGGTCATTATCGAGCTAGCATAGATGGTTGCGTCGGTTTCGTCTATGGCGGTGCTCTGGGCCATGGGGGTGACTCAACATCAAAGAGGCTCTGATACTTCAACGGCTATTTCTAATCTGCTTTTGTTAACGGGTAACTATGGGAAACCAGGGTGCGGGGCTTATCCTCTTAGAGGTCACAACAACGTTCAAGGAGCTTCAGACTTCGGTTCAATGCCTGACAACCTTTCGGGGTATCAGTCTGTTGAAGACCAAGGTGCTAGGGAGCGTTTTGAGAACGAGTGGGGTGTGATCCTGCCGACGTCAAAGGGACTTGACAATCATGAGATGGTCGATGCTATCTATCAAGGGTCATTGCGAGGACTCTATTTAATCGGAGAAGATATGGGACTCGTCGACTCCAACGCATCGTATGTGCGCGGGGCCTTTGAGAAACTTGACTTGTTTGTGGTGCAAGATATTTTTTTCTCTAGTACCGCTGCATATGCGGATGTGATCTTACCCGCGTCTCCGTCATTAGAGAAGGAAGGTACCTTCACTAACACGGAAAGAAGGATCCAGAAAATAAACGAGGTGTTTCCTCCGTTGGAGCAGAGTCGACCGGATTGGCGTATTATCTGCGACTTAGCTAACGCTTTGTCAGCACGGTGGTGCTATAAAAATCCGGGAGAGGTGATGGATGAAGCTGCTAGGGTTACCCCACTCTTTGCAGGTGTGAGCTACGATCGATTAGAGGGATTTAGCTCATTGCAGTGGCCAGTATCCGCTGACGGTAGCGATACACCGACACTTTTTTTAGATGGATTTGGATTTGAGGACAAGAAGGCACGGCTCTGGCCCCTTGTCTATGGAGGTGTTAGTGAGGAGCCTGACTCGGAGTACGATCTCCACTTGAACAATGGGCGTCTTTTAGAACACTTTCACGAAGGTAATATGACTTATAAGACCCAAGGTATCAAAGACCGCACTCCATCTACATTTGTTGAAGTGCCAGTCAAACTTGCTGAGGAACGAGGAATAAAAGACGGAACTTTAGTGCGACTTATATCTCGGCGAGGATCGGTGAAGGTCCGAGCGATAGTCACCGATCGCGTAACGAACAATCAACTATATATGCCGATGAACAGCTCTTCGAATGAGGATGCTATCAATATTCTGACATCATCAAGTACTGACTTGGCAACTCATACGCCTGCTTATAAAGAGCTAGCTGTAAAGTTGGAAGTAGTTGAGAAAGAAGGTCGATCGCCACTGCCAAGGAATAACTTTCGCTATGGAAGGCGTACGCCAAGCTTCGGTGTAATGGTGGAACGTAAGTGGTTGCGTGACGACTATGTGGATCCGCCGGCAAGACGAAAGAGAGAGTGGTAGTAGTGGCAAAGGCGTTGGAATACGAAGTTAAGTCGTACTTAAGTGAGCCAAGTGGAAGAACGAAAGCTGCAGCCTTATTAGAAGAACTTTCCAAGCGAGGAACCTTAGATAAGGTTCAACTTATTTTGGAGAATGCTTCAGCACCCATCTCGTACCTCTTGGAGCGAGCTGACACTGACTCTGGACGGGAGAAGGTAGGAAACGTAGCACTTTTACTGACTGCCGTTGGGAAAATCGATGCATCGAAGGTTGATAGAATGCTCTGTCTGTTGTTGGGTAAGACACGTGTAGGCGTGGGTGCAAATAGT
>JAKBGL010000053.1:6621-7707 GCA_021833085.1 Actinomycetes bacterium
CTGTCGATATTGAGGCGACTAAGTTCAGCCGAGGTTAGAAGAGGAGTCTTCTTGCTCGTAGAGCTGCTCCATGAGCTTGGCCGAACAGAGCCGGACGAAGGCTCTCATGTTTAATGGTAGATCGGGACCTAAGTCCAAGCGATTAGTGAGGGTCTTTGAGAAAAGTTTTTCTCAGCGATTTGATGACGTGGTTGGGGAAGAACCCTTGGAGATTCACATCTCTCAAGGAGGCTGTGTCTCGCTATTTAGTGTGACCATGCGAACTCCGGGAAACGATTTTGAGCTGGTGGCTGGCCTACTATATGCTGAGGGATTCATCACAGATCGTGAGGACATCGCTGAATTGCGGTACAGCTGCAATGGTCCCGATGGCCAAGACTATAACGTCATAGTTGCTCACCTCCGTACGGTAAGACGGGAGGTGGAATCGTTAGAAAGAACCATGATTGCAAGCAGCGCATGTGGTGTATGCGGGAAAAGTAGTCTTGACGATCGATTTACCAAGAGGGAAGGAGTTGTGGCTGAATATAGCATTGATGCCAGTTACCTTCTCTCTTTGGTCGATGCGATGAGGAGTGAGCAGAGATACTTTGATGCTACGGGAGGTGTACACGCAGCTGGTATGTTTGACCTTGAGGGTCGGAGGCTAACGGTTAAGGAGGATGTGGGTAGACATAACGCTGTGGATAAGGCGGTTGGGTACCTTCTACTCAATGGAGAGCTGTCAAAGGTGTCCGTGATGGTGGTATCTGGAAGGGCAGGCTTTGAGATCTTACAAAAAGCATTGGTTGCTCGAGTAGGAGTAGTGGCCTCTGTTTCGGCACCTACTTCTCTGGCTATTGATTTAGCAACTGAGAAGGGAATCACTCTCGTCGGATTCCTGCGAGAGAAGTCGTTTAACATCTACTCTCATCCAACTCGAATATCGTCGCAACGATCTTTGGTGTCTTAGTAGGTAATGAATACTGTGGAAAGTGGAGCCTTGTATAGTGTGGACTTCCATGCATTAGCCGAGGATAAGGTATTTAGCTAGGTAATGTGTGTCGATAGACGGTTCTAAGGATTTTGAGACCGTTAATTGATACC
>JAKBGL010000054.1 GCA_021833085.1 Actinomycetes bacterium
TGGGAGGTAGCAACGTAATAGGAAGATAGAGGTCCTTTGGATACCAAGTGGTACCCAAAGAGTCCATCAGTTCCTACAAAGTGAACACATTTACCCAGTTTTTCTGAGCCAGTAACCTTCAAGAGAGTCAAAACTGAGAAACGCAACTGCTCCTACGTCTGGTTGCACGATAGATGCCTGATTAACACCAGTCACCTAGAATGTAGTTACAGTCCTAAAATAGCCCTCTAAACTGCACTGGCGTGGCTAAGCTAGCCTAAAGCACCCGTCAACTGCTAGATTTCGGTCGTCAATGTCCTACCTAAAACATCCTTACCGAATCTGAGTGCAAGTAGATCAGGTGTGGTTGTCCAGATGCAGATGATCGATCCGCCTTCTTCAAACCTCCGTCCCGTTTTTGACGTTTGTTCTCATAAAGCGATGAGTCAGCTGCTACTAAAAGTTCCTCGATGGTCGAGCGTCTATCCCATTCAGCGACCCCGAACGATGCACCCGAGATCCCCTGCGTCAACGTAAGAATACGAGTCAAGGCAGCCGCAGCCTGAGTCGCGTTACACTCCGGCATTACAACTACAAACTCATCGCCACCGTAACGTGCGACGAAGTCTCGTCCTCGCAAAGACGAACTCCAAGCGTAGGCGAGATCCACCAAAGCTTTGTCACCAGCCACGTGACCAAGAGAGTCGTTCAATACTTTAAAATCGTCAAGATCGATGATGGCGACCGATAGCGGCGCCTTTAACCTTTTGGCTGCCTTGATCTCTCTCGTAAGGTTCATGATCAAAAATCTTCGATTTGGCAGTCCTGTTAATTCATCGAGGTATGCAAACTCTCCTAGACGTGATATCACTCTTGAGACAAACACGCCCCCAACGGTTAGGACTGCGAGTACTGGAATCCACGTAGACAGTCCAGGTCCAAAACCTTTGCCTAATCCAAGTCCCAAACTATAAAAGAACACAAGAGCGACACTCACCCACATCGCTTGGCGAAACGATAACACGCTGTAGATCACCAATGCTAGCCAGGCGTAGGTTAGGACTAACATCGCTGAGAGTTCACCGTTGACATCAAGGTACGCAAGATAGCTCGTAATTGCTGCAGCCGCAAGCGTTCCGTATATAAAACCGTTTATCGTAGCCCGACGTCTCTTCCTTGATACACCTAGATATCCACAAAACCCTAGGGTTGCCACAAAGATATCTAGTGGTCTAATACCAAGGTGGAAGACAAAGCTCTGATATAAAACTACAAATCCTTCAAGAAGAAAATATATTGCCAGCCATGAATGCGCTTCATTTAGGAACAGATTCGCGAAGTGATTCTGTCGCTTGTTCGAGTTGAGGAAAGAATGAACGCTCTCCCCTACTCCTTTCAAATTCCTTTGGACCCCTCTAACCAAGAAGACTTCACCTCACTCGCGAATTGAAATCTGAACTATCTATCGGCAAGAACAGTGGCTATCTTTAGAAGTATTAAAGTAACACGACTACCAACCGTTTTTGACTACCACAACTAACATACCGCATCCGTGAGATATCCACCACAATAAGTAAACAAAAGTTTAGATTTTGATCATGATACGAAGAGCCTCATCTCCGTTTAGTTACTACAGTCATTAGCAATGAAAAAGGCGCTGTCTATAACAGGCGTGGGGGTTGGTCCGGGAGATCCATCGCTCCTCACGCTTCAAGCTATTAATTTACTCAAGCAGGCAGACCTCGTTCTTGCCCCTACTTCAGTACCCGGGCAAGGCGGTCGAGCCGAAGCAATCGTTCGCTCTGTACTCCCGGAACTAGAGATTGAAAGGGTGCTTTTTGACATGTCGTCAGGCGAGGTAGGTTCACAGGCGCGTCAAAGCTCTGCTCGGTCTGCCTCAACCTTTATCGCTAACAAAGTGGGCCAAGGTACTATTTCAAATGTCGCTTTTTTGACCCTTGGCGATCCCAATATCTACTCAACCTTCGGACTCATTGCAAAACACGTAAAACAGCTCCTTCCCGACGCGGAGGTGAGAACCACGCCAGGAATCATGGCATTTCAAGCAGTTCTATCAGAGAACCCCATGGAGCTTACAGACGAAGACGATTCGCTAGTGCTTCTAAGCGGACTTGCCAACATCGACGATATCGAGAGAGAGATCAGAGATGAACACAGAGCAGTTGTCATATACAAAGGTGGCTCAAAGATAAAAGCCATTGCCAACACTCTCAGGAACTCTGAACGGTATCTATCAGGGTTAGTAGGTGTCGAGATAGGACTCGCCACGTCTAAGGTGATGCCCCTTAGCGAGGTAGAGGGACCCCTTCCGTATCTAAGTACCGTCGTTATTCCACCGAAACCTCATGGTTGATACGCAAAGACCTAAGTAACAGCTAATAAGCTCATAAGCACGTTCGCCCTCATATTAGGCGTTCACATAGGAGCAGTAACTCAGGAGCGTAAATAGTGATATCCCTTGTCGGTGCTGGACCCGGAGCAGATGATCTCATTACAGTTAGAGGGGCTGAAAGACTGAAAAAGGCCGAAGTAGTAATCTGGGCTTCTTCACTTATTCCGGAGGCTTTGCTTTCCTACGTGGAGGACAAAGATGCCCAGATATTTGACTCGGCTACAATGACACTGGAGGATGTCCTGAGCGTTTACACCTCAAAAAAAAACAGACGCGTGGTTAGGTTACACTCTGGCGATCCATCCATCTACGGTGCCGTTCAAGAACAGATCGATTTTCTCAGACACAGCGGAATCGACTTTGAAGTCATTCCTGGGGTAACCTCAGTGGCTGCAGCCGCAGCCACTTTACAACGCGAACTCACCATTCCTGGGGTCTCCCAGAACGTGGTCTTTACACGGCTCGCAAAAAAGACCTCTGCTTCTATGCCAAGTGACGAACATCTTGAGAACTACGCTCGTACTGGTGGCACCTTGTGCGTATTTTTATCAGGAGCCTATCCGAAGGAACTGCAAAAGTCGTTACTCGTCGAAGGAAGCAGATACGATAAAGACACTACCGTAGCTATCATAGTTCGCGTCTCTTGGGATGACGAGGTCGTGAAGCTAACAACTCTTGGTAAGTTAGCGAACGCTATGAAAGAGATCGGAGCAAGACGCACTGTATTGGTTATTGTTGGAGACGCTTTGAGTAGAGAACCGCTTAGGTCTCACCTTTATAACCCAAACTTTGCTCACAAGTTTCGTAAAAAGTCTCTTGGAGATACGGCGGGACGACCCACTAAGGCGCTTCGTAGCGCACTATAGAGTGGAAATCCGATGGGCAAAGATTTAAATCCAATCGACCTACAAGACGTACTTCCGCCACCGCCACCCAATAAGCGCTCACTTCGCACTGGATGGACGACGGGGTCTTGCGCTGCCGCTGCCGCAAAAGCGTCAGTTATCGCCACTGTCTCTGGCAAAATACCAGATCGTATTTCAATACCGCTACCAAAAGGTGGACGAGCGACCTTTAACGTCTTAACTGACGCGTACAGTCGTTGCTACATTATCAAAGACGCCGGCGACGACCCTGACTGCACAGATGGAGCTCACGTAACAGCCGAGTCATATATCGTTGTCGACTCCGATGAGATTCTAATTGAAGGCGGAGAGGGAGTAGGGACTGTCACGTTATCTGGACTTGGACTCACAGTTGGAGGACCAGCTATCAATCCAGTACCTCAAAAGATGATTAAAGAAGCGATTCGCGAGGTCTACTCTGGAGGCGTTCGTATAGTCATATCCGTCCCTGGCGGAGAAGAGATGGCTAAGAAAACTACCAACGCACGGCTAGGAATAGTTGGAGGGATCTCAATTCTAGGAACTACAGGCGTAGTAAAACCGTTTTCAACTTCATCTTTCCGCTCAGCGATGGTTCAGCAGCTTGACGTCGCACGATCTCAAGGTGAAAGAGAGGCGATACTGGCAACAGGGTCAAAAAGTGAAAGCTGTGCCCGATACCTCTTCCCAAAGGCCAATCCTCTGGTATTTACTGAGATCGGTGACTACAGTGGCGTGGCGCTAAAACACAGCGCAAAGGTGGGGTTCGAATCCGTTCAATGGGTAGGCATGGTCGGAAAAGTAACGAAACTCGCGCAGGGCATGCTGATGACTCACTTTCATAGATCCAACGTAGACACGCAGGTGCTTAGAGACGCCGCCTTGGCTAGTAGATCTGCCAAGGACGTTCTCGAAGCCGCAACGGCCACCAATACCGCTCGTCACTTCTTCGAAGTATGCCTTGAACAGGGAGATCTAGAGCCTCTTCTTCACCTTGTGAAGCAGGCACGGGTAAGCTGTGCCAAAGACATCAAGTGCACTGTTAGGATCGACATAACCATGGTCGATCTAGAAGGAACGGAGGCCATAGTGTCGACAAATCCCAACCTTCCTACTCGTTACCAAAAGTGGTACAACCTTTGATCTCCGTTATTGGCATCGTAGGCGACTCTCTAGATGAGTTATCTCCTAACGCCCAAGCTAAGGTACTCGAAGCTAAAACGATTATCGGAGCACCGTGGAGGGTCGAAGCCCTCTCGCATCAGCTAGATACTAGTTCCGTTGACTTGCAGCCATATCCAAAACCCTTTTATAACCTTGCCAAGACACTTGAAAGTGTGTCTCAACCATGCGTCATACTCGCAAGTGGGGATCCTGGGTTTTTTGGCGTTACTCGCTATCTTGCACAAAGTCAGTTAGAGTTTGAGGTAGTTCCTTCTCCTTCGTCTATAGCTTACGCAGCAGCAAGAGTTAAGACCGCATGGGAGAACCTGATTGTTTTGTCTGCACATGGACGAGACCAAGAACACTTTAAAGTACTGGTCCTCCGTAGCGTTTTGGATCCTTCTCAAGGTATTGCTGTACTGTGCGGACCTAATTTTCCACCTGAAAAACTCATCGAGACACTGCAAGATACGTTAGACCCGTCTGACGAAGTATGGATCTTTGAGAATCTGCTCACTGACAAAGAGAGAATCAGTGGTCCATCCCCAAAGATTCTACCTTACTCTGACAACTCCGTCGTGTTGGTACTTAGAAAAGCGGCAGATAGAGCGTCTTCTTTTGAGATCTCCACCAAAGCGTCACCCGTATTATCAGCCTTTGACGAAGATAGCTTTGCTCATCTCGACAGCAACTACTCCAAGATTGAGATCAAGGCTCTCGTCCCCGCACTGCTACAGATCGACTCCCTGTCTTTTGGCAGTCGATTCTTAGAAGTTGGAGCAGGTTACGGAGGTATTGGGATCACAGTGAACCGCCTACGTCCAGACCTGCATCTTTGTCAGTTTGAACAAGATGAGATCAAGTCGGCCATTATAGAGCTAAACCTACAAACCTTCAACGTAAACTCGACCCTAATCAATAAGAGCTTCGCGCCCGAAGAGATCATAAAAATCCAACCAGAGGCGGTCTTTTTCGGAGGGGGTGGGGTTCAGCTCGCAGCCACCACCTTTAATTTGGCTCCAAGTGGAACAAGGTTCTGCGTGAGTTTTGTATCACCCGAAGAAGTGGCTCTCGCCTACAAGGTGTTTGGAAACGTAAAGGAGGTCTTTTCTCATAACGTCATACGGTTTGGCCCTAAGGAGGATCGGACTAGGCTTCTTCCTTCGAACCCCGTATTTTTGGCTTGGAACGAGTTTTAACAGTGAGTACATATAGACCAGATTTCTATCCAAGTGCAGAGAAAACCGTAATCATATCGAACTCTCCTATAGCTGGCGAGATCTCTAAGGTTGTTGGTGCAAGGGTTCTACCCTTAAAGGAAGCGTTTTACCATTCATCCCTCTTCGAGCACTTCGAATTAGTTATATATGTATGTGCTGTCCCAATTGCGGTTAGAGCTATTGCAAGACTCGCACTTGACAAAGCTAAAGATCCAGCTGTCGTTTGTGTCGACGAAACGTTAGCGCACTGCGTGGTGCTCCTTGGGGCTCACAAAGGCGGAAATCAAGTCGCCAAATACCTAGAGAGTACTCTAAAGATCCGACCAGTCATAACTACAGCCTCCGATCTCAACGGGAAACCTGCTCTTGACCAGATACCGACTTATTTCGCACAAGGTGACCTTGCATCTGTGCAACGGCAAATTAACGAAGCAAAGCCTGTTGCTCTGGTGGCTAACTCATGTGGACTTCCCAATGTCTTAGAGGCACTCTATACCCTCGATGAACGTAGCCAAGATTACATCATAGAAATAGCACGCAACGATGCAGGTCTGAGAAACGACAACAATAAAGGTCATGTCCTTCTCACCAAAAAACGTCTAGTACTTGGCATTGGGTGTTCCTCTGACTGCTCACCTGATGAACTTTCCAAACTCGTTCAAGAGTCCCTAAGCGTGCTTAATGCAGATCTCGGCCAAGTATTATGTGCTGCCACGATAGATATCCGAAAAGACCATCCAGCGATTGTGTCCTTGGGGCTTGAGGTGAGGGCGTACGGAGCGGATGAGCTTCAAGAGGTCCGAGTGCCCAACCCTTCGAAGGTAGTTGACGACGCAGTGGGAACGGCGTCGGTCGCCGAAGCTGCGTGCTTACTCGGAGCTTCCTCTGGTTCACAACTAGTTCTTGAAAAACGGCGTTCACCAAAGGCAACACTAGCTATTGCCCAGATCCAAGATCGAGGAGTCGTAAGTGTTGTTGGCGTTGGTCCAGGATCTCCGTTGCTCAGAACCAGAAAGAGTGAGATCGTACTGCGAATGGCGGAGGTGGTAATCGGCTTCGAGGGCTATCTGAACCTTTGTAGGGACGTTTTAACCCCTGGCCAGCTGCAACTGAGTTATAAGATCGGGGAAGAGATCGACCGAGTAGATCGAGCAATAAAAGAGGCGTCCCGCGGTGCGACCGTCGCCCTTGTGTGTTCAGGTGATCCAGGGGTCTATGCAATGGCTTCATTGCTCTATGAGAGACGCTCTATACAAGGTAGAGCAGGGAGCTATGACATAGAGATCGTCCCAGGAGTCACAGCTGCTCTTGCAGCGGCGTCCACATCAGGAGCGATCTTAGGACATGACCATGCCTACATCTCCCTTTCTGATCTGCTTACACCTTGGGCGTTCATCAGAGACGCTCTCGTAAATTTAGCACCTACGCATCTAGCACTTATTTTCTACAACCCAAGGTCCAAAAATAGGCGACACCAGTTTCGAGAGGCTATGGAAATCCTGAAGGGTGTACGGGGTGCTGATGCGCCTGTACTTGTCGCAAAGGCGGTATCTCGAGTTGGCCAGAGCACATGGATAACCTCGATAGGCGAACTAGATGAAGAGAGCATTGATATGGAGACAGTAGTCATAGTTGGGGGTCCATGGACTGTCGTCGACGAAGACATCATCTATACGAGGCGTGGATACGATGATTCATGTAACTAAAGTGATAGGAACCGTTTTCTGCAAATCGATAGAGGTTACGGACTCCTGCAAAGGCTGTGGTCTTTGCATATCGACCTGTCCAACCAGAGCTCTAAGGCGACATCCAAGGAAACCAGAGTTCGTTGCACATCTTTGCACTGGATGCCTCGAATGTCTAGAGGTTTGTCCGGCCGATGCGATGCATTATCGAAAGTTCAAGG
>JAKBGL010000055.1 GCA_021833085.1 Actinomycetes bacterium
TGGTCGAACAACAACATGTGATGCTCTTCAGCTATAGTTGCCGCAGGAGCCGTAAGTACTGATCCAAAGTCCGAGACAAAGATATTCACCTTGTTTTGAGTAATAAGTTGGTCATAAAGGGTCGCAGCGGTAGCTGGAGAACTCTGATCGTTGTAAGCTACCAGCTTTACCGGAATTCTCTTCTTGTAGGCTGCGACGTAGACGCCACCTTTAGAGTTCTCATGGCTCACCCAGAACTTCAATCCGTTGTATTCAGGCATAGATTGATCGGCAAACGAACCCGATCCAGAGTACAACGTACCGACCGTTATAGCACTAGGCGCTGGTGAACTCGAAGATCCCGATGATGCAGAAGATGAGCCACTTCCACATGCTGCACTAACGAGCGCAAAGGCGGAAAGCGCAATACCCATTTTGAGATTGAATCTCTTGTTTCTTCGAGAAATTTTAATCTCCCCCTTCTATTATTTCAAGTGCATTAAAAACACTGCGTATGTAGTGTATACATCAAATTCGTCCGATGCAAGGCAAGTTTCTAAAAAGTTAACCCTATTTTGCATTTCGGTAAAACATAGTCGTCGGTTTCCTCGTATCATCGATAAAAGATAGCGATAGCCCTGTCAAACTCTTTGAGTAAAGTTACGCCCCAGGTCTCACTATCCCACTTTGATTGAGCAAATGGCTCCTTTACTAGAAAATCACCAGCCTTTGGCTCACAAGACTCCTACGGCGACTATCTAACCCGCACGCACCGTAGTGTGCTGTTGTGAGCGAGCTCGGAGGCGGAGGTCATAGGTAACTATCGACAGATCACGATCCCCATAGATACTTATCCACAAAACCTCTGCTAGAGAGAAGCTCTCCAGGAGTACCTTCAAGAGTAACGGCACCAGCTTCCAATACGTACGCTCGATCCACAAGCGATAGAGCACGATCGATATCTTGCTCGACGACGATAATGGCGACCCCATGAGCAGCTATATCAGGCAAAAGTCTCGCAAGGGCATCCGCAGCGATCGGTGATAGTCCCAGTGATAGCTCGTCCACCATCAAAAGGGACGGTTGCGACATTAGAGCTCTTCCAAAAGCGCACTGTCGTCGTTGAAATGTCGTCAACGAACCAGCGAAACTCTCTAGACAGTCTCCTAGGTCGGGGAGCAACGACAAAACCGGCTCGATATCACCACTTTGGCGAATATGTCCCCCTAGGACAAGATTCTCCCTTACTGTCAAAGTAGAAAATACGCCGGAGCCATCGGGCACATAGCTCATCGACCGTCGAAGTCGTTCATCTGGAGATGCGCAAGTAATATCATTCCCATCGAGGTAGATCTTTCCATTAGCAACAGGGACGAGGCCGGCGAGTGTATTCAACAACGTTGTCTTTCCCGCACCATTGGCTCCAACAACACCAACGATGTCTATGTGTTGCAGTTGAAGAGAAACGCTTTTTAAAACCATTTTCCCTCCAATTTCAACTGTAAGATCTTCTACTAAAAGCTTTTGCATGAACTAATCGCCTACAACGTCTAGAGCTGGCCTCGTCGTATGAACCGTCCGCCAAGATAGAGTTCCACGATATCTTCTCGTGAAAGCAGTTCTCTTGGCTCACCTTCGCCAATCAAGACACCGTTCGACAAAAAGATTACGGAATCAGCAACTTCAAGAGCAGCACGAACGACATGTTCCACAGCGACGATCGTAATACCATCTTGTTTCAACTCCGCAAGAAGAGCTAATGTCTCATCCACCTGAGTCGGTGAAAGTCCACCAAGGGGCTCGTCTAAAAGCAGTAGTCTTGGCTTAAGCCCAAGAGCACGAGCCAATTCCATCTTTCTAATCTCAGCCGTGGAAAGTTCCTTCGCTAAAGTAGCTGCTTTCGACTCAAGCCCACACCTTTTGAGAATCACTCTCGTCAACTCAGTCGCCTTAGTTTTGGATCCAAAACCTCTGCTTGAAGCTAGGATCGGAAGGTAGACGTTATCGAAAGTGCTGAGATGAAAGACTGCGCGAGGGAGTTGAAAGGTACGCGCCACACCATTGTCACTGATCTTCCAGCTCCGAAGGCCTGTGATCTCTCGTCCCTCAAGAAATATCCTGCCCTTTTTGGGCACATACTCTCCCGAAATACATCCAAGCAATGTGCTTTTGCCGGCTCCGTTTGGTCCAATCACGGTAGTAATCGTCTTAGGCGCAATCGCAACGGATAGGTCCTTGAGCGCGTCTATTCCTCCAAAGCGACATCGAAGGTTAACGACCTCCAACAGCGGGTCAGACACCTTTTGGACCCTCTCTGGCGCGCTCTAAAAGCCTGGGGAAAATGATGGAACTCCGCTCAATAAACTGCGGATCTGAGGTTGGGTCAGCACCAAGCACCCCAGGAGACGGGCCAGATGGAGGTGGAAAACTCTTAGCTTGTCGCAACACGCCCAGAACCGTAATAGCCGCTACCACTATATCTTGTGCAGATCCCGAGTGGCTGGCGACTAACTCAAGGGCAGCAGTCACCACCAACGCTCCAAAGATTGGACCAAGGACCGTGCCCGCTCCTCCGATCAACACTATCGCTACCATAGCGATCGACAGTCTTGGATTGAACAAGGTATTTGGGTTGAGCGTAACCTGTTGAAATCCATAGACTCCACCGACCAAGGCTGCGATTACGGCAGAAAGTGCAAAAACCGACACCTTATAACGCCTTGTATTCACTCCAGAGAATGCGGCTAGCGACTCGTTCTCCTTGATTAGACGCAATCCACCTCCAAAACGTGAACGCACAACGAGGGCAACGGTAGCAGTTGCTAACGCCGCTAGAGCGAGATATATAAGGGCAAACCCACCTTTTGAGGGGTACGCCATGATCTGCGAAGTTCCTACTGTCGTGATAGTTATACCATCTCCGCCCGGCAAGATAGAGGAGATCCAAGAGAATGCTTCAAACGTACCGAGCGAAGCGACAAGCGTTGCGATCGCAAAGTAAGGTCCTCGTAGCCTCAAAAGTGGAACACCAACTAGCACAGCAAAGACTACTCCCACAGCTGCAGAACCTAGCAAAGCAAGCAGAAACGATAGGTGCCAGTACTCTATCGATGCACCAGTGAAGTAGGCTCCCAAGCCAAAAAATGCGACCTGACCAAGACTTGAGTATCCAGTAAGGCCACCTATAAGATTCCATGATTGAGACAGTGCAACTAGCAAAAACAGTTCGGATAGTGACGATTCAGCCTTGACTACTACCACGAGGACAGCAAAGAGTGTGGCGCCAAAGGAGACAAGTTTGCTACTCCACCGTAACCTATTCAAGTGGCCGAGGTCCCAGAGGTCTCTCTTCATCGGCGCCTCCAAATACGCTCTCTAGGCCATATATCATACCTACGGGACAAGACGAGTACCATCAGTGCGAGAATAACTATGTCAATCAGTCCAGTCGGAGCTAGTAAGGACAGTAGAGAACCTAACGCTACCAACCCTATCGCAACAAAAAAACTTCGCCAAAGGCTCCCGAGACCACCGATTATGGCTGCCGATGCGATATAAAGAGTTATCTGTTGGAAACTACCGCTACTAAGAGGTGATGACATCGCATAGACTGAACCTCCAAGGGCGGCCATCCCAGCAGCTAGTGCAGCTACTATCGCTACCACCATCGAAGACTTTACACCCGTCAAAGTTGCCAGAGTCTTATCAGCACTCACTGCGCGTGCCATAAGTCCAAAGGTAGTCCTCTCGCTAACAAGTATCACGCCCACTGTTACGACGAGCGCCAACATGATTGACACGGGAACTAGTAATGATATGGTAAATGACCCTTGCAGATAGTACAGTGTGGACAAAAACGTAGGAACTGATCGATAGTCGGAAGACAAAAGAACGCCCAACAGACCCGTCATTCCCAGACCAAGAGCGTATGTAAGCACTATGTTGTAGAAGATCGGGCGCTGGGTCAAAACAGTAATAACTCTTAGCTGAATGACAAAAGCTACTAGTGATCCGATCGCGACTGCTAGCGATACACTTGTAATTAGAGGTAAGCTTGCCTCGGAGTCAAAAGCCCATGAAATCAACCCTCCTCCCACAAAGTACGCTCCTAGCGAAAGATTGACAACTCCAGAGACTTTCCATATCAAGGTAAAGCCCACCGCCGCCATCGCTATCGCAGCCCCTTGCGAAAGTCCAAGTAGAAGATTTCCCATCGTGATCGAAGCTTAGTGAAACTCCTACTCAGCTCGATCAACAAGCAATAGCGCGAGAGGGTCGTCGGAGTCTTCGGTAGCCTCCTGTGCGCTTTTCAGTCTTATCAATGCGTCTAATATGGAGTTTCGCGTAATTTCCTCTGCGACCTTTTTATCGCCAACACGAATAGCCTCGAGTAAGGTTGCATGCTCTGTCTCGGAGTGCTGAGCAGCTCCCACGAGTGACACATGCACCCTGCTATAAGGTTCAACGAGGTTTTGTACCTGGGTAACCAGTCGCAAAGCGTGTCGTTTGCCAGCCAGTTCAAAGAGTCGTCGGTGGAAGAGATAGTGCTGAGACGCCCAACCATCCAAGTCGCTGCTCGCCAAGTCAGACATTTTCTCCAAGATGGACGTAAGTTCTGCGAAGTCATTAGTACTGATCCGATCCACAGCAGCAACGGTAAGTGGAGGTTCAAGCTGCAAACGAAGCTCGAACAACTCTTGGAGTTCCTTGCCTCGCAACTCTGTAATAACCGCACCAACTCCTGGGCGCATCACTACCAAACCCTCTCCAACCAAGGTTCTCAGGGCCTCCCGAAGCGGAATGCGGCTAACGCCAAATCTAGATGCAAGTTCATCTTGGTTAAGTGATTGACCAGGAAGAATAACTCTTTCACGTACTGCACGACGCAGTAGTTCGACTATTTGATCAGGATGCATGCTACGAGCCACTACCGACATAATATTGTCCAATACTGTAAAGTGTTGCTAATCCCAACATACAAAGCATGAATTTTCCCGCAACAAGCGTAACAAATCGGCTAAAAATAGCCTTAGGGGGTGCACTAAGAGGTGAGGTCACTAAGCGAAACAAACCATGTGTTTCGCAGACTACGAAGTTGGTTTATTTATCTTGTCTTGTTTAGCACTGTCGCGTCCTCTTGCCAAGTAGTTAGCACTCAACCTTTACAAAAGACACGAGAGATCGTAATCGGAACGCTCTATGCAGGTAGCGGATCGTTTGAGAGTTCCTCCCTTCCCGAGCTACGAGGCCTGAAGTTCTGGGCTACGACCGTCGATCGCGAGAAGGGAATCTTCATAAAGGCCTACCAAAGTTACGCTAAGGTACGTATCGTCGCCTTAAACGACAAGAGTTCGCCGAAGCTGGCTAAGACCCTATACCAAGAGCTTATATCGAAGTATCACGTCGATATTTTGGTTTCTGACTTTGGCTCCGTCCTTACCCAACCAGCTATCAGCGTAGCTCAAGAGCATCAGATGGTGCTTTTTGATCAGAGCGGTACCGGTTCGGGATTTTTCCTAGAGAACGATCCGTTCCTCGTGCTGTGCGACCTACCGACCTCTCAAGTATGGCCCGTACCGCTTGCAAAGTTCCTTCTTAAGACAAAACATCTAAGGGTCGCCATCATCTACGCATCAAACCCCTTCGACACTGCCCAAGACCAGACCGTGGCAACTGTGTTGACAAAAGCGAACGATGCACCAGTCGCGAATATAGCTGTTCCAACTTCAACGACAAACTATTCGAAACCTCTAAAGGCTATTGAACAACTAAACCCACAAGCGGTTATTGAGTTTGGTTACTTCAACAACGACGTTGCCTTTTTGAACCAAAGCTACACAAGCCAGCTTCGAAAAGTTCTACGTTTCACAGCCTTTCCCGGTCAGCTACTCGGTGACATCCAAAACCAGGTTCCGATCCAGGCATTATTAAACACCTACACCTACAACTATCCACCCACCGTCGCGTACTCCAAGGTAAGCGAGGGGTTGACGACCAAAGCATTTGAAGGTCAGTTCTTCTCTATAACCCAACACCAACCTAACTTCTTGAACGTTGCAGGATACAACACCGGAGTGATCATACAAGCTGCTCTACAAAAAGCTACAGACACCAGCCAGCTCGGGATCCGAGCAGCGCTCAACGCTATCTCTGGAAAGCTGACCACCTTGGAAGGCACCTTTGAGATTAACTCCGCTGGGGCGCAACTTGGAGAGGTACTACCTGTCGCAAAGTTAATAGAGAACCATCACTACCTTGATCAGCTCTTTTTAAAGACAGTCTTTCCATAAGCTATCCTCAACTGCCGTCATGTCTCGATTGGTCTGATTATGATCCTAAGGACATAAGAGTAAGAAGTTCGTACCCAAGGTGTGCCGCGGCTATTGAGGTTACCTCTGCATGGTCATACGCCGGAGCGACCTCAACGATATCTGCACTGACGATATCTACCCCACGAAGCGCCCTAAGAATCTGCAAAAGTTCCCTTGAACTAAGGCCTCCAGCCTCGGGAGTTCCGGTACCTGGCGCAAAAGCCGGATCCAACACATCGATATCGATCGATACATAGAGAGGTTTATCCCCTACCCCTGCACTAATCCTAGAGGCACACTCCTTCCATCCTAAATTTGCCACATCATCTGAGGTCATAATCTCGAACCCAAAGCTCTTGTCTTGTGCAAGGTCACTAGCGCCATACAGAGAACCTCGAGTACCCACGTGAAAACACGCCTCCGACTCAAGTAACTGCTCTTCAAAGGCTCGGCGGAAAGGCGTTCCATGTGTATATGGTTCACCAAAGTACGTATCCCAGGTATCGAGATGAGCATCGAAGTGAAGCAGTGCAACCTTACCGTAGCTTTTCCCAAGGGCGCGAAGAAGAGGTAGGGCGATCGTATGATCTCCGCCCAGCGTCAGGAGTTTTCGACCCTTTTCTAGATGCGATGACGCTCGGGACTCAACCGCGTCGAGTGCCTCTGCGATGTTGAATGGGTTTGCGGGAACATCACCGTCATCTGCTACTTGCACATTAGCGAAAGGATAGGTTTCAAGAGCGGGGTTATACGGTCTCAGCAACTTAGAGCCTTGGCGTATCGATGTGGGTCCAAAACGCGCTCCAGGTCTGTAAGAAACTCCACTGTCAAAGGGTACCCCCAAGACGACAACTTTTGGATTAGAGACCTCCGAGGTCGACGGGAGCCGAGCGAAGGTAGCCGAGGTCGCAAATCTCGGATTCGCAAAAGCGTCAGGGGGGCCAATGGGGTCATTACTCATAGTGTTCACTCACTCCTTCAAAACAGACCGTCGCATCATGGTCGGTACAAGTGACATCCACCCTTCCCTTACGGAAGAGGCTTCCATGGCCGCTTATGCAGCTTCCGACGGTTGACGCTTCACCTAGGTCGCTGTACTGCGTCTTATTATACCTAGGAGTCCATTGATCAATTCATGATCAAAAGGTGAAGTAGCTTCTCAACTCTAGCCAGTACTAACGATTAGGTTATTTCGAATCGAAAATTCTGGCTGCTTCTCACTTT